>JAJZLD010000197.1 GCA_021803785.1 Pseudomonadota bacterium
CGTATGGGCACGAATGAGCTGGGCCGCGGCGCTCACCACCGCCGGATACCCATCGAAGACACGCTGAACAGCCCCCGCCAGACAAGACCCGCCGGTAGAATCGTCGGGTCTTAATCTTTTGGGGTCTGCCTTGAAGCTTGCCACCTGGAACGTCAATTCGCTCAAGGTCCGCCTGCCGCATCTGCTGGACTGGCTTGCGCGCGAGCAACCCGATGTCGTGTGCCTGCAGGAGCTCAAATGCGAGGATGCTTCGGTGCCGCGCGCCGATATCGAAGCTGCGGGTTACCAGTTGGAAACCCACGGGCAGAAGACCTACAACGGCGTCGCGATCCTGTCGCGTGCGCCAATCAATGCCGTGCAACGCAACATCCCGGGCTTTGCGGATCCGCAAGCGCGGGTGATCGCAGCGACCATCGGGGATGTTCGCGTCGTGGGCGCCTACTTCCCGAACGGTCAGGCCGTGGGCTCGGAGAAGTTCGCCTATAAGCTCGAATGGCTCACCGCGCTGACCGACTGGCTACGCGGCGAAATCGCGGCACATCCGAAACTGGCGCTGACCGGCGATTTCAACATCGCCCCGGAAGATCGCGACGCACACCCAGACTGGAAAGAAGAAATCCACGTTTCGGCACCTGAACGCGAGGCATTTGCAGCGCTCATCGGGCTCGGCCTCGTCGATGCATTCCGAAAATTCGAACAGCCGGAGAAGAGCTTTTCGTGGTGGGACTACCGGATGAACGCCTTCCGCCGTAACTTTGGCTTGCGCATCGACCATATTCTGGTCAGCGCGCCGCTGGCAGCGACGCTGGAGCAATGCGCTGTCGACAAGAGCACCCGCGTGCTTGAGCGGCCGAGCGATCATGCACCGGTGATCGCCGTATTCGGCTCATGAACGACCCGCTCGGCGGTTACACCGCGCTCGCTGCACTTTCGCCGGCGGCGCGCGAGCGCGTGCTGAAAAACAGCCAGCAGATCCAGGTGCCGGCCGGCGCCCAGGTGTTCGACGAGCATCAACGCTGCGGCGGGTTGCCCTTCGTCCTGGAGGGCGCCATCCGCGTGGTCAAACGCTCGCCACAGGGTCGCGAGCTTCCGCTCTATCGCGTACTGCCGGGTGAGACCTGCATCGTTTCAACCAGCTGCCTGCTCGGGCATACGGACTACAACGCCAGCGGCATTGCCGAACGCGACAGCACACTGCTGCTTTTGCCGCCGAATGAGTTTGAGGCACTGATGGCAGAGCCCGCCTTTCGCGACTTCATTTTCCGGCTGATCTCCGAACGCATGGCCGATCTGATGCAACTGGTCGAGGAGGTAGCATTCCGCCGCCTGGATGCACGCCTCGCCAGTCATCTGTTGGGCCGTGGCCGCCTGCTTCACGTCACGCATCAACAGCTGGCGGACGAATTGGGCAGTGTGCGTGAGATGGTCAGCCGCCTGCTTAAGGGCTTCGCCGACCAAGGCCTGGTGCGCCTCGGGCGCGAGCAGATCGAGATTGTCGATCCGGCTGGCCTGCGCCGCCTTGCCACGCCAGAGGCTATGTAACCGCGGTTACAGACATCGCTACCCTCGCTGCGCTCAAATGGCGCAACACAAACCGGCAAAGGAGAACGACATGAAGGCAAATGTGGGTGGAATCGACAAAGTGGTTCGCATCGGCGGCGGTGCCGTACTGGTAGGGCTCGCTGCCGCAGGCATCGTCGGCGCCTGGGGCTGGATCGGCATTGTTCCGCTTGCAACTGGCCTGCTCGGCGTTTGCCCGGCCTACGCGCTGCTGGGCATCAATACCTGCCCGATGAAGAAGACCTGAGCCTCATCCAACAACCCTTCGAGCGCCGACTGGCCATCAAGCCAGTCGGCGCATACGCACTCAAGTCCAGCCCGGGGTCGCCGATATTCATGGAATACAGTCCGCCGGAGTCCGACCGTGAGCGCCATCGCACAACTCTTTGAACGCATTCCTGACCTGCCGGCCATGCCCAAGGTCATGCAGGACCTGGTGCGTACGATGGAGGACGACAGCGTAGATCTGAGCGATCTGGCCGACACCGTCAAACACGATCCAACGCTGTCCGCCCGAGTATTGCGCATGGCCAACTCGGCCTACTACGGCGCCACCCGCAAAATCGGCGCGATTGAAGACGCGGTAACGCGCATCGGCCTCAACGCGTTGCGCACGCTGGTCATTGCCTCCGGCATGACCAGCACCTTCAAGGCGGTGCCGGGCGTCAAGCTGCAGCCATTCTGGCGCCATGCGTTACTGAGCGCGGCGCTCGCCCGCTCGATCGCGCGCCGCGCGCGAATCGACGTCGAGTTTTCCTACACCGCAGCGCTGATGCACCGCATTGGCGACCTGCTGCTGCACCTCGCCCACCCGGCAGAGGCACAGGCGCTTGCCGCAGAGATGGCCGACTCAACTCCAGCCGAGCGCTGTGAAGCGGAACGCGAACGCTTCGGTGCGGACCACTGCGCCGCCGGAGCGGAACTGGCTCGCCTGTGGCAGTTCCCGGTCGCGATTCAGAATGCCCTGGGCGCCTATGCCTACCCGCTCTCCAAGCAAGCAAGCCCGTTCGCCATTGTCGTTGCGGTATCGAGCGCGTGCGCGCAAGGCCTCATGGAGGGCGTGTCCGGCGACGCACTCGCCGAGGCGGTGCCGGCAGAATGGCTGGAGAAACTCGCGCTCGACACTGAACAGCTGAGCACGATCCTCGATGACGGCTCGGCAATGCTTGCCGAGGCTCAGTCCTTCATCTGACGACCTGTCAGGCAGGCGCCACGGCTGCGCGCAGCGGCCGGAACTGACGCGTATCCGCGTAGTAATCGGCGCGCACATTCTCGGCAGCTACGCCAGGAATGCCCAGCAGCGGTATCGGCTGCAAACGCACGCCGCCACCAATGCCGCCCTCGTCGGCAATCTGAGCCGATAGCCACTGATCGAGTGCTTGGCTGCGCTGCGCCACCGGGCACTCGAACCAATCTTGCGGCACGCGCTGCAGCAACGCCTTTCCGCACAGGCCGACAAACGGCGCTCGCATTTGGTCGAGCGTCGCATGCCCGAACACCGTGACTTCGATCGCACGCCCCCAGGCGTCGCGGGCATCGAAGAAGAGCGCCCGCCATTCATGGCCACGCAGCGCCGCCAGCAGGGTCGGATCAGAGGACGAGACGACCACCCCGCATTCATCGAATTGCGTCAGCGCATCGCGGCGGCGCCCACGCGGCGCGTTTGGCCCACGCTGCTTCAGCGCCGCGACGTGCGCCGCATTCAGCGCCGCCTTTGCCTGCGGAAAGCGGCGCCAGACCAACGCATTGAAGTAGTCATGCCAATCGTACTCGCGAGTCGGCACACCACCGCTCACGGCGATACCCCCTTCGTAGCCAAGAGCAGACGTTTCACCGACGAGGTGGATTCGCGTACCGTCCTGCAAGCATGAGCGGGGGCCGGGCCGACCCAGCAGATCATCGAGCGCGTCGCGCGACGGCAAGCTGCTGCCGCTGGCGAGCAGCGCATCGGTGTAGGGTTCAAACAGTGGCCGCCCGGCAAGCGCCGCCGGCCCAAGGTCACTCACTGCGGCGCCGACTGCCCGTCGACGCTCGTGCCAGTTGCGGCACGGGCGGCAGGGTCTGGTACGAAACTCAACACGCCATCTTTGCGCACGAAGGCGCCGAGCAGCTGGCCCGGTGGCGCATCGCCACTGGGCTCCATCTTCGCGACCTCACATTTTTCGGTGCCGATCGCATACCAGTGTTTGCCCTGCACCGCCACGAACAAACCATCGCGAATCCCGTACAGCGACATCTTCGGCCCCTCGGTATTGCCGGGCACGATCTCCCAACGGCGCTGGCACGCAGGGAACCGGGCCGCGACGAGCGCCTGCTTCACCTCGTCGCTCCAGATGTAGTTGCGCTCGCGCACCAGCGTTATCGCGTGATTACGGCCGTCGACCTCATACGCCGCCGCGTTGTTCTCGCAACCCGTGAGCAAGAGCGGCAGGGTCGTCGCGGTGGCAATCAGCAGCAGGGGGATCAAGCGCATAGCTCGGCTCAGAGAAGTTTCCAGCTAATCGTTTCGCCGGCGCGCAACGGCACCAACGGATCATTATTGATGTAATCCAACTGCGTGGGCACCGTCCACGCATCCTTGGCCAGCGTTACCGTGTCGGTATTGCGGGGCAGACCGTACCAGTCCGGCCCGTTGAAGCTGGCGAAGGCTTCCAGCTTGTCGAGCGCCCCAGCCTGGTCGAAAGCTTCGGCGTACAGCTCGATGCCCGCGTTGGCCGTGTAGCAGCCGGCGCAGCCGCAGGCCGCTTCCTTGGCCGACTTTGCGTGCGGTGCCGAGTCAGTGCCGAGGAAGAACTTGCGTGAGCCAGAGATGGCCGCCGCAACCAGAGCCTGGCGATGCGTCTCGCGTTTGAGCACCGGAAGGCAATAGTGATGCGGCCGAAGGCCGCCCGCGAAGATGGCGTTGCGGTTCATCAGCAGGTGGTGCGCGGTAATCGTGGCGGCGATGTTGTCGCCGGCTTCGCTCACAAATCGCGCGGCATCTGCCGTCGTAATGTGCTCGAAGACCGTGCGAAGACCCGGGAAACGCGCCGTGACCGGCGCAAATACGCGATCAATAAACACGCGCTCGCGATCGAAGACATCCACGTCAGCATGGGTCACCTCCCCGTGTACCAGTAGCGGCAGTCCAACACGCTCCATGCGCTCGAGCACCGGATAGACCTTGTCGATCGCGGTCACCCCCGCGTCCGAGTTGGTCGTGGCGCCAGCCGGATACAGCTTGACGGCATGCACGAAGCCGCTTGCTTTCGCGCGGTCGATCTCGTCTGGCGACGTGTTGTCTGTCAGGTACAACGTCATCAGCGGCTCGAACTTGAGGCCGACCGGCAGGGCAGCGAGGATACGCGCACGGTATTGCGCAGCCAGCGCGACCGTCGTAACCGGCGGACGCAAGTTCGGCATCACGATCGCACGACCGAAACGGCGTGCCGTATCGGGCAGCACGGCCGCCAGCGCAGCGTCATCGCGCAGGTGCAAGTGCCAGTCGTCGGGTCGGGTGATGGTGATCGTCTGCATGCGTGAATCCGGGAAACGGTGAATGCTTCAGTTTACCAGCCGGCCTTGCCGCTCCGGCGTCAACCGGCGTCCTTCAGCGCAAGCGCGCGCTCGTACAGCGCGTTCTTGTTGGCGCCGGTCAGCTGGGCAGCAAGCTTTGCGGCCGTCTTCAACGGCAGTTCGTCGAGCAGCAGCCGCAGCGTCCGCTCGGTCTCGGGCGACAGCCCCTCGGCCAGAATCGGCGGCGCGACGATCAGCACGAACTCGCCCCGACTGCGGTCGGAATCCGCCGCAAACCAGTCAGCGGCCTCTGCCAGCGGCATGCGCGCGATCTGCTCATGCAGCTTGGTCAGCTCGCGCGCCACCACCAACTCGCGTTGCCCGCCAAACACGGCGGCGATGTCGGCGACGCACTCCACAACGCGATGCGGCGCTTCGTAAAACACCAGGGCGGCTGGCGTGCTGGCGAGGGCTTCGAGCTCCGCGCGGCGCGCTGTCGCCTTGGGTGGCAGAAAACCAACGAACAGGAAGCGTCCTTCGACCAAGCCGGACGCCGACAGCGCGGTGGTGACTGCACTGGGCCCCGGCACCGGCACAACCGGGAAACCGGCTGCCTGAACCCGCGCCACGACACGCGCCCCGGGGTCGGAAACGGCCGGGGTGCCCGCGTCCGTCACCAGCGCGATGTGCTGCCCCTGATCGAGCAGGCCGACGAGCCCATCGGCCGCCGCCTGCTCGTTGTGCTGATGCACTGCAAGCAGGCGTGTGCGGATGCCAAAGTGATCGAGTAAGCGGCGGGTGTGACGTGTGTCCTCTGCCGCAATGGCATCCACCTTGCCAAGCACAGCCAGTGCACGCATGGTTATGTCATATAGATTTCCAAGCGGGGTCGCGACGATGTAAAGCGCTGGCTTCGCAAGCAAAACGCGGTTGGCAGGAGGTAGAGCGTGCGACTGATCCGACGAATCCATGAAGGCTTCTCAAAGGTGCTGGGCGGCGGGCATTCTGCGGCCGCGCCCGAGGCACCGCAAGTTCCGCCGCATCTGCGTGATGGCACGCTGGCCGAACGACTGGCCGAAACCTGGCTGTCTCGACAAGGGCTCAAGGTGATCGCACGCAATGTGCGCTGCAAGCTGGGCGAGATCGATCTGGTAGCGACCGACGGCGAGATGCTGGTCTTCGTCGAAGTGCGCATGCGCGCAAGGTGGATTGT
>JAJZLD010000198.1 GCA_021803785.1 Pseudomonadota bacterium
CAGCGAGAGGGCATACATCGCCAGGCCGGACAGCGAACGCACGTAGTTCGCGACATCCTTGATGTTGTCCGCGCCCAAAGACGCCCAGGCAGGCATGGCGGCTTGGCGCCCGCCGGTTAGCGTCTCGACGATCTTGTCGGGCTCGCCACCGTACAGCCAATCGGTATCGGTCAGGTTCGGGAAACCCTTGGCTCCTTTCGCGTCCGAACCGTGGCACTGCTGGCAATAGGTCAGGAAAAGGCGCTTACCCATTTCGCGAGCTTCCGGATCGGCCGCAATCGCTTTCACGTCCATTTGCGCAAAACGCGAAAACTTGTCGTCGAACGCCTTATCCGCTTTCGCCTTCTCAAGATCGTACTGACCATGAGAGGTCCAGCCGAACTTGCCGGCGAAGGAACCAAAGCCGGGAAACAGCAGGAAGTAGCCGAGAGCAAAGAAGATCGTGATCCAGAACAGATACATCCACCACCGCGGCAGCGGGTTGTTCCATTCCTGCAGATTCTCATCCCACACGTGACCGTGCAGTTCGACCGGGCCTGCCTGCTTCTTGGTCATGTTCTGCGAGAGCACAAACGCGCAGAACAGTAGACTCAGCAAAACCAGCACCGTGACGTAGTAGCCCCAGAACGGGGAAATGAAATCACTCATGATGCGTCATCCTTTGTTGGAGTCCGAGGCAGCAACATGCACGTCGCCCTCCTCGTCGTCGAACGGAATCCGGGCAGCTTCATCGAAGCGGCGCTTTGAATGCCCGCTATAGGCCCACCAGCAGATCCCGATGAACAGGATGAAGCTGACTAGGGTAGAGAGCGAGTGAATCGTCGTCGCATCCATGGCTGCCCCCTCCGTCACTTCACACTCTTAAGCGCGGTGCCCATGCCTTGTAGATACGCAACCAGCGCATCCAGCTCGGTCACACCCTCAAGCTGCTTGCGGGCGCCCGCAATCTCGGCATCAGTGTAGGGCACGCCAACCGTACGCAGCGCGGACATCTTCTTCTCGATGTCGTCCGACTTGACGGGCCGATCCAGCCAGGTGAAGGCAGGCATGTTCGATTCCGGCACCACATCGCGCGGATTGCGCAGATGCACCTTGTGCCAGTCATCCGAATAGCGACCACCCACCCGCGCCAGATCCGGGCCGGTGCGCTTGGAACCCCACTGGAACGGGTGGTCGTACACAAACTCACCTGCCACCGAGTAGTGACCATAGCGCTCGGTTTCTGCGCGGAACGGACGAATCATCTGCGAGTGACAGTTGTAGCAGCCTTCGCGAATGTAGATGTCACGGCCGACCAGACGGACCGGGTCGTAGGGCTTCACGCCCTCAACAGGCGTGGTTGTTGACTTCTGGAAGAACAGCGGAACGATTTCGACCAGACCGCCAACGCTGACGGTCAGGATGGTCAGAACGATGAGCCAGCCGAGGTTCTTTTCGACCAGTTCGTGATTCATTGCCATGATTCAGGTCTCCTGGCTCAGTGTGCGGCTGCCGGCGCGATCACCGGAGCGTTGTAGGCTTTTTCGCCGGCAATCGTGCGCACCATGTTGTAGAACATGATCAACATGCCGGTGAGGAACAGCATGCCGCCGAGCAGACGGATCTGCCAGAAGGGATAGCTCGCTTTCACGCCTTCGACAAACGCATAAGTGAGCGTGCCATCAGAGTTCGTTGCGCGCCACATCAAGCCCTGCATCACGCCGGCCACCCACATCGAGGCGATGTAGAGCACGACACCGATCGTCGACACCCAGAAGTGCAACGTAACCAGCCGCGTCGAATACATCTCGTTGCGACCCCACAGTCTCGGCAGCAGGTAGTAGATCGAACCGATCGACACCATGGCCACCCAACCCAGTGCGCCCGAGTGCACGTGACCGACCGTCCAGTCGGTGTAGTGAGACAGTGCATTCACGGTCTTGATCGACATCATCGGACCTTCGAAGGTCGACATGCCATAGAAGGCCAGCGAGGTGACAAGGAACTTCAGGATTGGATCGTCGCGCAGCTTATGCCATGCGCCCGACAACGTCATGATACCGTTGATCATGCCGCCCCAACTCGGCGCCAGCAGGATCAGCGAGAAAGCCATACCCAGCGACTGGGTCCAGTCAGGCAACGCCGTGTAGTGCAGGTGGTGCGGACCCGCCCACATGTACGTGAAGATCAGCGCCCAGAAGTGCACCACCGACAGGCGGTAGGAATACACCGGCCGGCCGGCCTGCTTCGGAACGAAGTAGTACATCATTCCGAGGAAGCCCGCGGTCAGGAAGAAGCCGACCGCGTTATGGCCGTACCACCACTGCACCATCGCGTCCTGCACGCCTGCGTAAGCGGAGTAGGACTTGAACAGGGTGACCGGGATTTCAGCTGAGTTCACCACGTGCAGCAGCGCCACCGTGAGGATGAAGCCACCGTAGAACCAGTTGGCAACGTAGATATGCGAGGTCTTGCGCTTGGCAATGGTGCCGAAGAACACGATCGCGTAGGACACCCAGACCAGCGTGATCAGAATGTCGATCGGCCACTCCAGCTCCGCGTACTCTTTGGCCGTGGTGATGCCGAGCGGAAGCGTAATCGCAGCCAGAACGATCACCAACTGCCAACCCCAGAAGGTGAAGGAAGCCAGCGCGGGCGCAAACAAGGTTGTGTGACAGGTACGCTGCACAACGTAGTAAGACGTCGCAAACAGCGCGCATCCGCCAAACGCAAAAATCACGGCGTTCGTATGAAGCGGACGCAAACGGCCGAAATGGAACCACTCGGCAAAATTCAATTCCGGCCAGACCAGTTGGGCGGCGATGATGACCCCAACCAGCATGCCGACTATCCCCCAAACCACGGTCATGACGGCGAACTGCCGCACGACTCCATAGTTGTAAGTCGCTTGCGATTGCATCTTGGATTTCCTCAGCAGCGGAATGTAAGAACGATGCACCACCCCCCTTGAAACCAAACGGGCGCATCGTGTGAGCGATGTTATTGGGTGTTCCCGCCAGTTTCTTGACCACCATCAACTGGCGGTAGTGTTGCACTGCAAATTTTAACAGCGCAGAGGCGAAGGGTCGACAAAAAAAGGGTGCGCAACAGCGCACCCCCAACCCCAACAGAGAGACAGTACCGAGCGGGAGCAAACCAGCCCGACGGGCAACTGGGGCCCCCACTCACTCAGTTGCCAGCAGTATCCGCGAAGAACAACCTTGCTGCATTGACAGAGGTCAACGGGTGCCGGCGACTACTGTTGCGTTTGATGCAACGCATCATCTTTCGGGGTTGTTACTTCTGGCTTCGGGGCTGAATCGTCATCCATCAACACGCGATAGCCGGGGCCCTCCAGGTCATCGAACTGACCCGAACGCACCGACCACCACAAGACGACGCCGATCAAGAAGACCAGTACGACGGACAACGGAATCAGCAAATAGAGAATTTCCACCCGTGCGCCCCTCCCCAGGCCGTTTCAGTGGTGATGGCTGGCCCGTCGGAGGCGAAGTGCGTTCAACACCACCAAGAGCGAACTCGCCGACATGCCGACCCCAGCCATCCAGGGCGTCACCCAGCCCGACATCGCCGCGGGGATTGCCAGCACGTTATATGCGAAGGACCAGGCCAGATTTTGCCGGATAACGGCAAGCGTGCGCTTCGCGACGTGTCGCCCAACCAAAAGAGGACGGAGCGTCTCGCCAAGCAGAATCAAGTCAGCCTGTGTACGTGCCAGTTCGGTACCGCTGCCGATCGCAACCGAGACGTGGGCTTGCGCGAGGACCGGCGCATCGTTGATGCCATCACCCACCATCGCGACAGTCCGTCCCGCGGCCTGCCAACTGCGCACGGCTTCGTGCTTATCCTCGGGCAGTAAACCGCCACGAGCATCCGCAAGATTGAGCTGGCGGGCCACGCTACGCACCGCGTCAGGTGAATCCCCGCTGAGCATCGCGAGCGTCGCGCCGTCGGACGCCAGCCCCGTGAGAAGCGCCACCGCATCCGGACGCAACGCGTCGTCGAACGAAAACTGTGCCCGCCAACCGCGCTCGCCACCCAGATAGACAGTTGTCAGGGCAGTGTCCAGTTCGAGCCAGGAAGGGGCCTTGCCTGCAATCTCCTCGACGAAGCCGCGATTGCCGACCCGCAAACGCTCGCCAGCAAGATTGCCTTCCACGCCCCGCCCTGGCACGGAACGCAGACCATCCACGTCCACCGGCTGAGCCCCAGCCGCCGCACGGGCGAGCGCGCGGCCGATCAAATGCTCTGACGCCTGCTCCAGCGCCGCCGCAACGGCGAGCGCACTCGATTCGCCTGGCGCCTGGCGAACACCAGCCAAGGTCAAACGCCCCTGCGTCAGGGTGCCGGTCTTGTCGAATGCAAACAGGTCTGCACGCGCCAGGGTTTCGATGGCATGACCGCGAGTGACCAGCAAGCCAACCCGGGCCAACGCATCGGTCGCAACCGTCAGCGCGACGGGCGTTGCCAGCGACAACGCACACGGACAACTCACCACGAGTACCGACGCGAAGATCCAGATCGCGCGCGACGGTTCGACGATCCACCAATAGAGCCCTGCGCCAGCGGCCAAAACAATCAGCACAAGAACGAAACGCGCGGCAAAGGCGTCTGCCTGCTCGACGATGCGAGGGCGCTCCGCGGAAGCACGTTCCATCAAGCGACGGATCGATGCGATTCGCGTTGCCTCGCCGACATGCTCTGCACGTACCACCAGCGGCCCACTGCCGTTGATGCTGCCGCAGGCAACCCGGTCGCCAACGCCTTTGGGCACCGCACGGCTCTCGCCGGTGAGCCAGGATTCATCGGCTTCGCTCTGCCCTTCGACCACCGTGCCGTCGGCCGGAATAGCCTCGCCGGGCTTGATGCGCAACATGTCGCCAGCGGCGAGCGAGATGACCGGAACATCCTCGGTCTGGCTCGCAGGCCAGTTGGTGAAGCGTGCTGCGAAGGTCGGCACGACACGCCCTAGTTCCTCGGCGCCGCGCACTGCACGTTGGCGCGCCACCATTTCAAGAAAGCGGCCACACAGGAGGAAGAAGACGAACATCGTGACCGAGTCGAAATACACCTCGCCGCCGCCCACCAAGGTGGCCCACAGGCTTGCGATAAACGCCGCACCAATGCCAAGCGCCACTGGTACATCCATGCCCAAGCGACGCAGCTTGATGTCGCGCCAGGCATGCTGGAAGAACGGTGCCGCTGAATACAGTACCACCGGCAGCGTCAGCGCCAGACTCGCCCACCGCATCAGGAACAGCACGTCGGGCGTCATATCGCCATCGCGCGCGATATACACCGGAAAGGCGTACATCATTACCTGCATCATGCCGAGACCGGCCACCAGCAGCCGCCACAGCGCGATACGCCGCTCCTTGACCGCCATTTGTTCGCTTTTGCGTGCGTCGTAGGGGTGGGCCCGATACCCAATCGAGGCAATCGCGGCCAGCACCTCGGACAACTTTGTCTGCGCCGGATCCCAGCGCACCCGCGCACGCCTGGTGGCGTAATTGACCTGCACTGCTGTCACCCCAGGCTGGCGCGCGAGATGCTGCTCGTTGAGCCATACACACGCGGCACAGGTGATGCCCTCGAGGATCAGATCTGCCTCGCGCTCATGCCCGCCAATCTCGCGCACGAAGCTCTTCTGAAACGCCGCATGATCGAACAGGCCGAGGTTCTTGAGTTCGGCCGGCATCGCCTCGCGGCGGGCCTCCGGCAAGGCATCGCGGTGGCGGTAGTAATCCGCCAGGCCACCGGCGACGATGGCGTTCGCGACGGCTTCACAACCCGCACAGCACATAGCGCGTGGCACACCGTCGATGGCAACGAAGATCTGCGTCCCCGGCGCAATCGGAAGGCCGCAGTGGTAGCAGGTTTGCGGCTCACTGACAGGGCGATACTCGGTCAAACGTAAGACTCCGATTCTGACGGCACGGGCGCGAGCCTAACAGATCGCCCATTCGCGGCACCCCGGCGATCAGCAACACACGGTTTGGACAAGTAGCCTGGTTCATGCAAAAATAGTTACGGAAGTAACTATCTATCCCAGCATGATCCCATTCGACCACTACCAGGCGCGCATTGATGCCGTGCGCACGCGGCACCCGGATCTGCCGTATCCGGAAGTAATGTTGTTGCGCCTCGTGACTCACCTCGCCCGCGGCATCCAGGAGCATGTGGATGCACTGATGCACTCGCACGGCCTCAACAGCGCCGCGTGGTCGGTGCTGATGTCGATCTACAGCGCGGACGACGCGGGGG
>JAJZLD010000199.1 GCA_021803785.1 Pseudomonadota bacterium
CAAAGCGCTCGAGCGCCTGGCGTAGCGCGTTTTCCATGCGCAGGCGATCGATGGCCGAAAGGTTCATGGCTTCGGTGAAGAAGCGAAATGCGTTACGGCCCGAGTCCTTGGCGTGGTACATCGCCGAGTCGGCGTTCTTCAGCAGGGAGTCGACGTCGACGCCGTCTTCCGGGTAAAGCGCGATGCCGATGCTGGCGCCGGTGGATAGGGTTTGCGCCTGCACGTCGAGCGGCAGTGAAAGTTTGTCGACGATCTTGCGCGCAACGATGCCGACATCCTGCTCGTTCTCCACGCACTCGAGTACGATGAGGAACTCGTCGCCGCCGAGCCGCGCCACGGTGTCGGTGTCGCGCACGCAAGTGCGCAGACGCGCCGCGACCGCGCGCAGCACTTGGTCGCCGATGGCGTGGCCAAGCGAATCGTTGATGTTCTTGAAGCGATCCAGGTCGAGGAACATCAGCGCGGCCCGCTTGCCGGCACGCAGTGCACGCGCCATCGCTTGTTGCAGTCGGTCGCGCAGCAGCGTGCGGTTGGGCAGGTCGGTCAGCGGGTCGTGGTGTGCAAGCCATTCAAAGCGGGCCTTGCTGGCGCGCTGTTCGGTGACATCCTCGATCGCGCAGATCAATTGTTCCGGTGCGCCGCTCGTGTTGCGCATCATCGACACGGTGGCGCTGACCCACAACTCGTGGCCGTACTTGTGCTGCAGCCGTGCCTCGAGGCTGAAAGACTGTTGTGCGCCGCTCAGGCACGCTTCCACTTCGGTGCGGTAGGCCTCCCGCGCGCCGTTCTCGGTCAGTGCAGCGAAGCTGGTGGCCAACAGGTCGACCGCGCTGTAGCCGGTGATGGCACAGAAACGCGGATTGACCTGGAGAATCCGGCCGTCGAGCGCGAGTATCGCGATGCCGACTGGCGCATTTTCAACGGTCAGGCGGAACCGCGCCTCGCTGTCACGCAAGGCGGCTTCGGCCCGCTTGATGTCAGTCAGGTCGACATCGATGCAGTACATCTCCGGCTCGCCATAGCGGTTGTGCGTCATGACGTGGCTTGAGAACACTGATACCGGCGAGCCGTCCTTGCGCTGCAGAGTAAGCTCGCCGGCCGGAATCGGTTCTCCGGTGCGCAACCAGTGCGTGTGCAGTCGCACCACTTCATCCCGCATCGGTTCGGGGATGATCAGCTCTTCCAGCAAGCGCCCCCGCACTTCGCTCGCGCTGTAGCCGTACAGGCGTTCGCTTGCGCTGTTCCAGAACACCACGCGGCGTTGCGGATCGTAGCCCTGGACGGAGATGTTCGGCACCTGTTCCATGACCGCGCGGAAGCGATGCTCGCTGTCGGTCAGGGCATGGTTCAGCGCGCGATCGCTGGTGACATCGATCATCACGCCGGAAAGGCCGATCGCTTCGCCATCCTCGTCGAAGCGCACAACGACCAGGTCGCGGACGAACACCGCATGGCCGCCGGCGTGCACCATGCGGTATTCGATCTCGTAACGGTCGCTCTCGGCCGCGTGTGCCGCATCGAACGCCAGCGCGAAACCGCGATCGTCCTGATGCAGATGGGCCTGCCAGAATCCGGGCGTGTACCACTCATCCTTCGCGTAACCCAGCAGGGTTTCCGCGTAGGGCGAGACGAAGCGAAACCGCCTTCCCGGCAGGTCCGCTTCCCACATCACCAGGTTCAGCCCCGCTGCGAGCGCAGCGAAGCGATCGTCATTCATGCTTGGGCGCTCCAGCCTCTATTCGGCGGCTGGACAAGCTCCCCAGCCCCGCGTCGTATCCGCTTGCTTTGCAGGCTATCGTTGACTTTGGCTACCAAAATCCAAACTGATTTGAGCGTTATCGGCCCGCTGCGAGAAACCTTGAGGGCCGGGTGCCACCTTTCAGGTGCCGCACAACCCGCGTGCCCAGTGCTGGTAGATCGCGTCGGCCACACGCTGGCTTTGTGGCAGCAGGTTTGGTGTCTGCAAGTGGATGTCGGCGACGGACTGGACGCCAGGCGATTGACTTGCCGCGATCTCGGCATGGCCCTCGGTGCTGGTGGTCCAGTCAGTGATCTTGTCGGCGGTGATTTCGCAATGAAATTGCATCGCCAGATGCAGCGAGCCGACGCTGAAGGCCTGATGGCGGCAGTGTTTGCTGCTCGCAAGCAGTTGCGCACCGGCGGGCAGATCGAAGCTGTCGCCGTGCCACTGGAAGATCGGGAAGCGCTCGGCGCCAAACCAGGTGTTGGCGTCGGTCGCTGGATGCGTCGCGATATCGACCCAGCCGATTTCGGCGTGCGGTGCGCGCCGGATCGTTGCTCCGCACGCGCTGGCAAGCAACTGCCCGCCGAGGCAGTGGCCGAGAACCGGCACGTCAGCGGCCATCGCGGCGCGGATCAGGTGCTCGGTCGCGCGCAGATGGGGGAGCGGATCGTTCACGCTCATTGGGCCGCCGAGCACGCAGAGGCCGGCAAAGCCCGCTACCTGTTGAGGAACGGCATCGCCAGCCCAGATCCGGATGATCTGCAGCGTGTGGTTGTGGCGATCGGCCCAATCCGCGAAGTGGCCGGGGCCATCGTTGGGCACGTTCTGGATGACTGCGATGGGCAAGCGGGCCATGGGCAATTGAAACCTTGCGAGGAGGACTGTGCGCGGCTAGACGGGCTATCGGCCTGGGTTTTCAAATGGTACTATCGCAACACTAAAATAGCGGCGTCAAGAGTGCCAATTTGGTGCGTCGGCATCATTGTGGTGCCGAGTCGTCGGTTTGACTTTTCGCCCCGGAGGTTTGATGAGCGATCACGCCTTTCCGTACCTTTCCGCCAGCACCTTCTTGCTGGCACCTACCCGACAACAGGCCCCGGATCGGCCTTTCTGCGTGGCCGGTGTCGCGTGGGATGGTTCGGTGACGAATCGGCCAGGTGCGCGTTTTGGCCCCTCAGCGATCCGGCGCGCGAGCCAGATGCTGTGCGATGCGGAGCATCCGGTGTTCAACCGCACGCCGCACGGGCAGGTCTGTGACGCGGGCGATCTGATGCTGCCCAACACCAGTCTTGACGCCATGCGCGCGGTGCTGCAGCCGCAAGCCGAGGCCTTGATTGCCGCGCATCGCATGGCGTGGATCGGAGGTGACCATTCGATCACGCTGCCGCTGCTGCGTGCCTACCGAAAGGTTCTTGGGCGCCCGCTGGCACTGGTGCATTTCGATGCGCACTGCGATACCTGGACCGATCACTTTGGCGAGCCCTCCGGTCACGGCACCTGGACCTACGAGGCGCTACAGGAAGGGCTCGTGATTCCGGAGGCGACGGTGCAGATCGGTATCCGCTCTTCCGGCCAGCGTGAGGCGCGTGAGTACGTGAATACCGTTGGCGGCAGGGTCTTCACGGCGCGTGAGTTACGTGGCGCCGAGAGTCCGTCGCAATTGGCCTTCGTGATCGACGAGATCCGACGGCGCGTGGCGGCGGCCGGCAATCCGCCGCTATACCTGTCGCTCGACATTGATTGCCTTGATCCGGCGTTTGCGCCGGGCACCGGCACCCCGGAGCCCGGTGGCATGACCTCGGCGCAGGTGCTCACGATTCTTGAGGAAACCTCCGGCCTGCCTTGGGTGGGCATGGATTGCGTGGAAGTCGCGCCGCCCTACGATGTTTCAGAGCTCACCGCCAACGCGGCATCCACCTTCCTATGGACCTGGCTCGCGGGGCAAGCCCGATGAATGCTCGGAACCAAAAACTGTCTGACGATCCGCGCGAACGCTCGCTGACCTCCAATTCCTACTACCTCGCGAGCGCGCCCTCGGTGGGGTCCTGGCCGGCGCTGGCCGGGTCGGCCGACTGCGATGTATGCGTGGTTGGCGGTGGCTTTGCCGGCTTGTCTGCGGCGATCGAACTGGCGCGGCGTGGCTTCAGCGTCACGGTGCTTGAAGCGGAGCAGGTGGGCTGGGGGGCATCCGGGCGTAACGGAGGCCAGGCGATCGTCGGTCACGCGTCGGACGCACCGATCGAGAACCAGCTTGGCGACGATGCGGCGCGGCAGGCCTGGGCGGTGACGGTGGAAGGCTTGAACCTGATCCGCGAGCGGATTGCGGAGTTCAACATCGATTGCGATTTCGTGCCCGGCTACAAGTACCTCGCAGTGAATGAACGCAAGGCGCGGGCTCTGCACGAGTGGTTCGAGCATGTGACGCACTTCTACAAGCACCCTTACTGGCGCTGGGTTGGGCGCAACGAAATAGGCGAGCACATCGCCAGTCCGCGCTTTCATTCGGGCCTGCATGACACGCTATCGGGCCATCTGCATCCGCTCAAATACTGCCGGGGCTTGGCCCGCGCTGCCGCGAGCCTGGGCGTGCAGATCCATGAGAACAGCCGGGTGGTTGCGATCGAGCGGGGTGAGCGCCCACTGCTCAAGACGGCTGCCGGCCAGGTGCGCGCGCGTTTCGTGGTGCTGGCGGGTAATTCATACCTTGGCGGTTTGGTGCCGGAACTGCAGCCGCGAATCATGCCGGTGGGCACCTATGTGGTGGCGTCGGCGCCGCTCAAACCTGAGATGGCGGATTCGCTGATCCGCGAGAGGGCCGCGGTGTGCGATTCCAATTTCGTGCTCGACTACTTCCGCGTGTCGCCCGATCACCGGGTGATCTTCGGTGGGCGCGTCAGTTATAGCGGCATGACGCCACCGAACCTGGCTGCCGGCATGAAGCGGCGCATGCTCAAGACCTTCCCGCAACTGGGCGAGGGGGTCAAAGTGGATTACGCCTGGGGCGGCTTTGTCGATATCTCGATGAACCGTGCGCCCGATTTCGGCCGGCTCACGCCCAACATCTACTACCTGCAGGGCTTTTCGGGCCACGGCCTGTCGCTTACCGGCATGGCGGGGCGCCTGGTGGCGGAAGCCATTGCGGGGCAGGCCGGGCGTTTCGACATTTACGCGCGTCTGCGTCATGTGCCGTTCCCCGGGGGGGCGCTGCTGCGCACGCCGGCCTTGGTGCTGGGGATGGCCTGGTACCGCCTGCGCGACCTTCTCTGACAGGGGGCGATGATGACAGCCAGCCTGATCGCGTTCCGCGAGAGTAGCGCCGAACCGGAGGCGTTTGCGCCCGCCCCGGATCGCGTGTTGAGCGGTCATCCGCAGCAAGCCGCAATCAACCATTACGCCAGCGCGGGCGACCGGCTACTCGCAGGTGAGTGGCGCTGCGACCCCGGTAGTTGGCGCGTGTGCTACGACCCGGATGAGTACGAGTTCTGCCAGATACTGGAGGGCCATGTTCGCCTGACTGACGAAACCGGGCTTGCGCGGGAATTCCGTGCTGGCGACGCCTTCGTGATCGAGGCGGGGTTCCGTGGAGTGTGGGAGACTTTGAGCTACTGCCGCAAGCACTACGTCATCTGCCGCCTGCCGGTCGGTTGAACGCGCTCAGGAGGTGGCGTGGGCGCCGGAGGTGAGTTGCTCCTGCGCTTCCATGAACTTGCGGCGGAACTGCATCGGATCTGCGATGTGGGGGATCGGCGCCTGGGCTTCACCGGCACCCGAGATCAGCAGCGAGCCGAAGTTGAGCAAACGCCCGGCGACGCTTTGGTCGACCTGAATGCTCTCGACCCGCGCGAGGTTGATTTCAACCGTGCGGCGTCGAATGAAGCCGAACTTCGCGATTACGCGCTTGTTGGTGATGGCGAGTTCCGTTGAGCGGCTGCGAACCCACGCGACGCCCCAGAAGATCAGGCCAATGCCAAATGCAGGAAGGAGCAGTAGCCCGAGCAGGATCGTGCCGGTTTGCGACCACAGGCTGACGCGGCCGATGTGAATGATGTGTTCGCCCTGAGTGAGGGCATCTTTGATGTAGCGGGTCATGTTTGTGTTGTAGACGGGGGTAGGCCCGGCGCCTGGACCGCGGGGCCGCTCAAACCGACGTGCCGCCAAGGGCGGCGGTCGTCGTCACCTTCGGCAAGGCGCACTGGGTGCACCTTGCCGAGGGAATTTTAGCCGCCGCGCATCTTGCGGCGGGTTTCGTAGCGCTCTTGCGCTTCGACACTGAAGGTGGCGGTGGGGCGGGCGATCAGGCGTGCCACACCGATCGGCTCGCCGGTCTCTTCGCACCAACCATACTCACCGTTGTCAATGCGCTGAATCGCTTCGTCGATCTTGTGCAGCAACTTGCGTTCGCGATCGCGTACGCGCAGTTCCAGCGTGTGATCTTCTTCGACCGAAGCGCGGTCCGACGGATCGGGCGTGGCTTCGTTGTCGCGCAGATGCACCGTGGTGGATGCCGTTT
>JAJZLD010000200.1 GCA_021803785.1 Pseudomonadota bacterium
AACGGTGCACCGCCGCCCCGCACCGCGAGCACATGACCCTACAGCTAGGAGCCGGCGCCAAACGGAATCATTGGCACGCCGGCCGCATGGCAGGCGCGTGCGATCGCCGCGACTTCGTCAGTCGTATGAGGGAACACCACTGCGTCGGGCAGGGCAGGCGGGAAGTGCGACTCATCGCGGCCGTGATGCTCGCGCACTGCAAGCGTGATGCTGACGCGACCCGGCAACATGTGCTCGAGCGTTTCGATCAACGCTGCGGGAAGGCGGTTCATCGTCATGGTGTCGGCAGGCGCCCTTGGGGCTCAGCCTAGCGTTTCGAAATCGCTGTCGGTGAGTTCGCGCCAGAGGCCATCGACGCGCCCTTCAAGCGGGCGGAAGCGCGACTTGTAGTTCATCTTTCGACTGTCACGAATCCAGTAGCCCAGGTAGAGGTAGGGCAGGCCGGCACGTCGACAGGCGTCGATCTGCCACAGGATCGCGAACGTGCCGAAGCTCGCCGATTCGAGGTCCGGGTCGTAGAAGGTGTAGACGCTCGACAGCCCGTCGGTGAGGCAGTCAACGATGCTGACCATGCGCAGTACACCGGCCTCTCGAAACTCGATTAGCCGTGTGTCGATGTGGCTTTGCAGCAGAAAATGCGAGTACTGCTCGCGGCTATCCTGATCCATGCCGCCACCGGCGTGTCGGCTCGCCTGGTAGCGCTGGTAGAGGTCGTAGTGCTCCTCGTTGAACACGAGTGCGTGCTCGGCAGCGACCAAGCCGGCATTCCGTTGGGCGGCGCGGCGCTGGCTACGTGCTGGCAGGAATCGATCGACCGGAACCCGCACCGGTACGCAGGCGCGGCAGGTGTCGCAATGCGGCCGGTAGGTGAATACACCGCTGCGGCGAAAGCCATTGCGCAGCAAGTCGCTGTAGAGCGGCGTGTCGATCATGTGGCCCGGCGTAGCAACCTGCGAACGTGCGATGCGGTCGGGTAGGTAGGAGCAGGCGTAGGGCGCTGTGGCGTAGAACTGCAGAAACGCGTAGGGCAGGTCTTTCAGCAAAGTCATGTTTGCATGTACCCCCAGTCAATGTCCTGCATTTGCGTGCGCAGCCAGCGGGCAGGTTGCGCGTCGGCCGCGTGGGCGTCCAGCAATGCGACGAACTCGTCACGCGGAATCTCTCTACCGCCAAGCGAGGCCAGATGCGCAGTATTCATCTGGCAATCTATCACCTTGAAATCGCGCCGTTCAAGGTCGCGCACCAGATGGGCGAGGGCTGCCTTGGAGGCATCGGTGCGGCGGGCGAACATGGATTCACCGAAGAACACCTTGCCAATGGCCATGCCGTAGAGCCCACCGACCAGCTCGTCGCCCTGCCAGCTTTCGACGCTGTGCGCCCAACCGAGTTCATGCATTTCACAGTAGGCGGCGCGCATCTCGTCGGTGATCCAGGTGCCGCCGCCCGGTTCACGCGGGGCGGCGCAGGCGGCAATGACCTGTGCGAATGCGGTGTCGCAGCGGATTTCGAAGACCCCGCGGCGCAAGGTCTTGCGCAGCGAGCGGGAGTACTTGAATTCACTCGGCAGCAGCACCATGCGCGGATCGGGGCTCCACCAGAGGATTGGGTCGCCCGGCGAGAACCACGGAAAAATGCCGCGGCGGTATGCCGCGAGCAGCCAGTCCGGTGCGAGTTGCCCGCCAGCCGCGAGCAGGCCGTTCGGCTCGCGCAGTGCGCGGTGAAGCGGCGGAAAGGCAGGGCGACGCGGGTCAAGCCAGTCGATCATTGGGCGGGCGCATGGCAGCAGTATCGGCGCGAGTATAGGCCGGGCGCGACGCGGGCGACGCTGGCGCGCCCGCGCGTCGCCTATTCGCATGCGGCTGCCGCGCTCGCGAACGCTGGTGCTGCGCCGCAACGGCATGATCGGTCACTTTGACACGTCACGGCAGCTGCAACTGTTGGCTGCGTTGAACCGGGAGCATGCAATGCGGAAGAGTCTTGCCTGTGTGGGTCTGTTGTTGGGTACGAGTGCGGCAATGCCGGCCTATGCGGCAGAGGCGCAGGCCATGCAGGGTGCGATCAGCATACCCGGCGCGGAGCAGATCCCGCAGCGCTGTGACGAGGTGCTGGCCTCGCTGCGCGCGCAAGTGAAAGCGCTTGAGGCGATCCCGCCCGGCAAGCTTTCCGCCGCGAGCGTGTTGAATGGCTGGAATCGACTGGCGCTCGATGAATATGCGCTGGTTGGCCCCTTGTCGCTTGCCGCGGAGACGCATCCCGAGGCGGCGGTGCGTAGCGCCTCCGAGGCCTGCACGCTGAAGCTGGCTGCGTTCGACAACGAATACCTGCAGAGCGAAGCCCTGTTTCGCGTGATCAAGGCTGCGCAGGGTCAAGACGCGATCGAGCGCAATGCCCTCAGCCGCATTCTCGAGGACTTCGAAGACCGCGGCATCGGGCTCGACCCCGCGCGCCGCGAGCGCCTGCGCACGATCTTCGAACGGATCGAATTGCTCGCGCAGGAGTTCAACCGCAACGTGCGCGACGTAACGACACGCGTCAGCTTCACTGCCGCCGAGCTGGACGGTGTGCCTGCGGCCTACCTGGAATCCACCAAGAAGAACGAGCAGGGCGAGTATCAGATCGGGCTGGATTATCCGGATCGCGATGCGATCCTGCAGAACGCGAAGAACGAGGACACCCGGAAGCGTTTCTACATCGAGTTCTTCCGGCGCGGTGGCGAGCGCAACCTTGCGATTCTCAACGAAGTGGATGGTCTGCGTACCGAGATCGCGCGCCTCTTCGGCCTGCCCAGCTACGCTGCGTGGCAGCTGCGTACCCGCATGGCAGGGACGCCCGAAACGGTTGATCGTTTCCTCGCCGAGATGCAGGCCGCTGTTGCGCCGGTGGAGCGTTCAGATATCGCGGTGCTGCGTGATGCGAAGCGCAAGCTGACCGGTCAGCCGGATGCCGAACTCAAGCGCTGGGATGTCGATTTCTACGATAACCTCGTCAAGCGCGAGCGCTTCAGCGTCGATCCGCAACGCGTTCGCGCACAGTTCCCGACCGAGCCAACGGTGGCCTGGCTGCTCGATGTCAGCAGCAGGCTGTACGGCCTGCGTTTCAAGGCCAACAGCACCTTGCCGGTGTGGCACAAGGATGTCCGCCCCTACGACGTGATCGATGCGAAGAGCGGGCGCTACTTGTCGAGCTTCTACCTCGACCTGTTCCCGCGCGAAGGCAAGTACAAGCATGCCGCCGCGTTCCCGGTGCGTCAGGTCAGCACGGTCGCGGGTTCGACACCGATTTCCGTGATGGTGAGCAACTTCTCTCGCGAGGGATTCAGCCAGGACGAAGTCGAAACCCTGTTCCACGAGTTCGGCCACATCCTGCACGGCGTGCTGTCGAAAACCCGCTACGCGATGGATGCCGGCACCTCAGTGCGGCGTGATTTCGTCGAAGCGCCCTCGATGATGTTCCAGGAATGGCCGTGGCGGCCGGAAGTCACGCGCCGCTTCAGCGCGGTGTGCCCGACTTGCAAGCCGCTGGATGCCAAGTTGATTGCCCGACTCGAAGCGGCGAGCCGCTTTGGCAAGGGCATCTGGTTTGCCCGGCAGAACTTCTATTCGCGCTACGACATGGCGCTGGCCAGCGCCAAGCCGGGTGAGGCCCTGTCGGTTTGGCGTGCGATGGAGGCAGAGACCCCGCTTGGCACCGTCGAGGGCACGCTGCAGCCAGCCAACTTCGGCCACCTGCTCGGTGGTTATGCGGCGGGCTACTACGGCTACATGTGGGCGATGGCGCTGGGCCTTGACATGCTGACGGCCTTCGGCAATGACGCAATGAACGTCAAGGTTGGCGCCCGTTATCGCAGCACTATCCTGGAACGCGGTGGTGAAGTCCCGCCGACGGAACTGGTGACGCAGTTCCTCGGCCGCAAGCCCGACAACCGTGCCTTCTTCGATCGCATCAACGGCAAGCGCTGAGGATATTGTGCATGAGCCTACATCACGATATCCGCTACACGATTACCCCGGTTGATCCGGCTGCGCACATCTTCCAGGTGACACTGGAAGCGGACGCCCCGGAATCCGGCATGCAGTTCATGCTGCCGGCCTGGATTCCCGGGAGCTACATGGTGCGCGAGTTCGCACGCAACATCGTCTGGTTGAAAGCCGAGGTCGATGGCGAACCGGCAGCAATCGAGAAGTGCGACAAACACACCTGGGTGCTCGGCCGAGTGCCGGGCGGCGCGAAGTTGGTGCGGCTACGTTACGCCGTCTACGCATGGGATTTGTCGGTACGTTGCGCGCATCTGGATCAGACCCATGGGTTCTTCAACGGCACGCAGGTCTTTCTGCGTGTCCTCGGTCGTGAAGCGCTTGCGCATCGTGTGCGGATCGACCCGCCGGCGGGTGTGCGCGATTGGACTGTGGCCACGACGCTGCCTGAAGCCAGCGGGCGCGGTGCGGCGAAGCGTCTCGGTTTTGGCTGGTACGTGGCCGCCGACTACGACGCGCTGATCGACCACCCGGTCGAGATGGGGCGTCTGACCTGGGCGAGTTTCGATGTGCGCGGCATAGCCCACGACTTCGCGATCAATGGCCGGCATGACTGCGATCTCGAACGGCTGACGGCAGATCTCGCCAAGGTCTGTGAGGCCCAGTGCGCGTTGTTTGGTGATGCACCGCCGCCATTCGGCCGCTACCTCTTCATGCTGACCGTGGTCGGCGACGGCTACGGTGGTCTTGAACATCGGGATTCGACGGCCTTGCTGGCGTCGCGGAACGATCTGCCCTTCGTCGGCATGAAGGCGACGACCGAGGCCTATCGGGGCTTCCTCGGCCTGTGCAGTCACGAGTACTTCCACGCATGGAACGTCAAGCGGATCAAGCCGGCGGCCTTCGCACCCTACGACCTCCAAAAGGAGAACTACACGCGTTTGCTCTGGCTGTTCGAGGGTTTCACCTCGTACTACGACGACCTCGCGCTGGTGCGGGCGGGGCTGATCACGCGTGAGGAGTATCTCGGCATGCTGGCGAAGACGATCTCTACGGTTCAGCACGGCGCCGGGCGCACCCTGCAATCGGTGGCGGATTCGTCTTTCGACGCCTGGATCAAGTACTACCGCCAGGATGAGAACGCGCCGAATGCGATCGTCAGCTACTACGCCAAGGGCTCTCTGGTGGCGCTGGCACTTGATCTGGCTTTGCGCGCGAAGAGCGGCGGCGAGAAGTCGCTCGATGATGTGATGCGTCTGCTGTGGGCACGGTTCGGCGACGGCTCTGGCGTGCCCGAGACCGCGTTGCCTGCGCTGGTTCGGGAAGCGACCGGCGTCGATGTATCTCGACTGCTGCGTCAGGCGACAGAGGGCTGCGAGGATCTACCCTTGGGCAAACTGCTGCGGGCGTTGGGTGTAAGCCTGACTTGGGAGGCGGATGGCGAGTTGCCGTCGATCGGCGCGAAAGTGGCGAGTGAGGGCGAGTCGATCAAGCTCGCGCAGGTCTTCACGGATGGCCCCGCGCATGCAGCGGGGCTGTCGGCTGGGGATTTGCTGGTGGCGCTCGATGGGCTGCGGGTCAAGGCCGGTGGGCTCGATGCGCGCCTTGCTCGCATGAAAGCCGGCTCCACCGTATCAGTGCACGCCTTCCGCCGCGATGAACTGTTTGAGACTCGCCTGCAGCTGGCGCCGCCAACGGTGAAGGCCAAGTTGGCAGAAGACAAGCGCGCCCGCAAACCGGTGGCTGCGCTGCGCGAGGCGTGGATCGGGCGTCGCTGAACGTCGTCAGGCGATCGGCTCGGGGTTGGTTGTGAAGCCGAAGCGGGCGGCCACGTCGGCCGCCCGAATCGGATTGACGGATACGATTTTCCCGCCGAGCGCGAGCTCGCCGTGTTGAAGATCGGCACCGAGCCGGAGTTGATCGGCGAGTGCGACAAGATCCTGGCTGGCGATGAGCCCGACACCAATGTCGGTGTCGACGAGCAGTGCGCCATGCTCGTCGACAAACGCTGCGCACGCGCTTGCAGTGTGGCCGGTATGGCTGATCAGTTGCTGCGGGGTCGCGGCATTCCAGCCAAACACCCATGGTGTGTAATCGAGGGTGACGTATACACGCTGCGGGCCGTTCTGGAAGAACCAGCGCCCCTCGCCATCATGTTGATAGTTGCGGCCGATGAATTCCGCTAGGCCACGATGGCGCACGACGTCGCCCTGCAAACGCCAGCGGCCGCCACGATCCAGCGACAACCAGCCGTACGGCTGGTTGT
>JAJZLD010000201.1 GCA_021803785.1 Pseudomonadota bacterium
GCGCAGAATCACAAGGCTAACCGCTACACCCAGGTACCGGAACTCAACTCCGAGCGCGCCGCCAAAACGCGCCAACTCGGCACCTGAGCGCAGCTCGGCAGGCAAACGAACGGGGGCGCGCTTCGGCGCGCCCCGCCGCTTGATGGCAGGCAAGGCGCTGGCTCCCGCGCCGGATCAAGCTCGCGTCTCCCCCAAAACAGAGCACACAACAATGGCCTTGATCCGACTGGACGAACCCACCGTCCGCCCGAAAACACCGCCCAAGGGTTTTGCCTTGTTTGCCCTGGGCTTCCGCCCCTTCTATCTGCTTGCGGCGCTGTTCGCCACATTGGCGGTACCGCTCTGGCTGGCGCAGTTTCACGGCCTGCTGCCCGCGCCGCCGTGGATGCCCGGTCTGTTCTGGCATGCGCACGAAATGGTCTTCGGTTTCGCGGTTGCCGTGATCGTCGGTTTTCTCTTCACCGCAGCGCAGAACTGGACCGGCCTGCCGACGGCGAAGGGAGCACCGCTCGCAGCCCTCGCCGCGATCTGGCTGCTTGGCCGCATCGGCATCTACGCGGCCCCGCCGCTACTCGCCGCCGTTCTGGATCTGACCTTCCTGCCGCTCGCCGCCGTGTCGCTTGGTCGAGTCTTGTGGCGCGCAAAGAGCCAGCGAAACTATTTCACCGTCGCCCTGCTGCTCGCGCTCACGGTGGCAAACGGGTTGTTCCACGCCAGCGTGCATGGCCTGATCGCCGCAGATCCATTGACCGTAATGCATGCAGCGCTTGCGCTGGTGATGATGCTGGTCACGATCATCGCCGGGCGCATCGTGCCGAGCTTCACCGCGAATGCGTTGAAAGGGGTGCGGCAATTCCAGAACGACCAGATCAACGCCTGCGCGATCGGCTTTACCGGCTGCGCGTTGGCGCTGTCGGTGGGAGGCGCCAACGCCGCGCTGACCGCCATCGTTGCGCTGCTCGCAGCGGCCTTGCAGGCAATACGCACTTGGGGCTGGAACCCGTGGGCCACACGCAAGACGCCGCTGCTGTGGGTGCTGCACCTCGGGCACCTGTGGCTGCCGGTTGGCCTGACACTGCTTGCCGTCGCAGCCCTCGGCTGGATTCCGCAATCGCCCGCGTGGCATGCCTTCGGCTTTGGCGCGATGAGCGCACTGATCCTCGGCATGATCACGCGCACCGCACTCGGTCACACCGGCCGCCTGCTGCTCGCCGGCCGCAGCGAGACAGCCGCCTATGCGCTGCTGCACGCAGGCGCCCTGATTCGCGTGATCGGGCCGCTGGTGTTACCCGGCGCGATGGGCGCGGTACTGGGCCTTGCAATGCTGTGCTGGAGTGGTGCTTTCGCGCTGTACCTGATCAGGTATGCGCCAATCCTGATGAACCCGCGAGTGGACGGACGTCCGGGGTAAAAAAGGTTGGGGGGATCGGGTGAGGAGCGAAACCCTCACCCCCCATAAGGGATTGGAGATGCACCTGAGTGTCGTTTTGGGCTGAGCACCACGCGGCACCCGACAAGGACCGAGCAGCCCTCAGCCCCGGGAACGACGGCCCCGATTCAGTTGTGTTGCGCGTCGTGGCGCTGGCGCCAGATGTGCCGCGACTGGCGCTTATCCGCGCTCGCCACGCGGCGCTGCTCACCTGCACCGACGTAACCATCGCTGCCGGCGCGCGCCAGCTTGCGATCGCCCGATGCCTGCTGGCGCTCCATGCGGCCCGCTTCATGGGTCGTCAGGCTGCCATCGGCCAGGCCGTTGCGGATCCGCGTCTGTTGATTGATGTCCCGCGCGACATCGGCCTGCATGCGTTGGCTCGATACCGAATTCGGGTTGCCACGTTGCGCGTCGTGCTTTTCGCTACGGATCAGCTCGCTCTCGGCATTCTGCGCATGCCTGATGCGTGCGGCTTCCTTGCTGCTGATCTGACCATCGCGCGAGGCATTCGCCTCCATCTGCTCGATCTTCGCTTGCTGCCTTTCAAGGCGCGCAGCCTCGCGAGTATTCAGCGAGCCACTCTGCAGGCCTTGTTCGATACGTTCTTGCTGTTTGACATTGCGGTCCACCGCGGTCGTGTCGGCTGCCATCGCGGCCGCAGGGAGGCCGGCGAGCAGCACGGCCAACAGGCGAAGCGTCGTGTTCATTCGAGTCTCCTTGCGCAGTGCGCGGTTTTTTTGCCATTTCGCTGACACCGCTTACCCGGTCGTCATCGCGTGACTGCATCATGCCCGAGCACCGCCCGGCAGGCGTTTCGCGGGCGTGAGGCATTGCAACGCTTTGTAAGCGCCGTGGTACGGTATGCCGCATGAAGATCCTGATACAGATTAGCCTCGCAATCGCCCTCATCGGCCTGCTGGGCCAACCCGCCCACGCCGCACTGCCGGACGACGTTGCCCGCGCACTGCGCACCGGCAACATTCCGGAGTCCGCGGTGTCGCTATGGGTTGGCGCAGCGGATGGGGGAAAGCCGCTATGGGCGCACCGCAGCGATACGCCACGCAACCCTGCGTCCGTGATGAAGCTGCTGACCAGCCTCGCGTCGCTCGAACTGCTCGGGCCGGCATGGACATGGAAAACGGATGTACTCACGCGAGGCACGCTGAACGCCGGGGTGCTCGATGGCGACTTGATCCTGCGCGGCGGCGGCGACCCCTTCCTGACCTGGGATCGGCTGGGCGGCCTGCTGCGCGAGGTGCGCAGCCGTGGCGTACGCGAAATCCACGGCGACATCCTGCTCGACCGCAGCCTGTTCGCACTGCCGCCGCACGACCCAGCCGCCTTCGATGGCCGCGCGGTGCGCGCCTACAACGCGGCGCCCGACGCGCTGGCAGTGAACTTCAACGCGATCACGCTGCGGATCAGCCCGCGTGCGGACGGTGGCGTGGATGCCGTGCCAACGCTGCCGTTTGCCGGCCTGCAAGTCGAGAACAGTCTGCGCGCACAAGCGGGCGACGGCTGCCCCAACTGGCGCGATCTGGTCGCACCGGAAATCAGCGCCAAGGGCGAATCGGTGAATGTGCGCCTGCCCGGCCGCTTCCCCTCTGCGTGTGGCGAGAAGATGCTCAACCTTGCTGCGCCGGATCCGGTGCTGATGGCCAATGGTGTGATCCGCGCAATCTGGCAGGAACTGGGCGGCCGCTTCAGCGGCCATGTGCGCAGCGCCGCCACCCCGGCCGACGCAAGCCTGCTGACGAGCTGGCAGTCACCGCCGCTGGCCGATGCGCTGCGTGAGACGGACAAGTACTCCAACAACCTGATGGCACGACAGATCTTTCTGAGCCTCGCGCTGCTGGATGGCACCGCTCCCGCAACACCCGAGGCGGCAGCGACGCGCCTGCGCGCATGGATGCCCACGCGCGGTCTGGATCCACAGCAGTGGGTGATCGAAAACGGCTCCGGGCTCTCGCGCCAGGAGCGCAGCACCGCAGCACAGCTCGGTACGCTGCTGCGCGCGGCCTGGATGAGCCCGCGCATGCCTGAATTCATGGCCGCGCAGCCAATCATCGGCATCGACGGCACGATGAAGAAACGCCTGCCAGGCACCGCGGTGGCCGGGCGCGGCTACGTGAAGACCGGAACGCTGGACGGCGTAAAAAGCGCCGCCGGTTATCTGCTGGATGCGCGCGGGCGTTGGATCGCATTCGCGTGGCTGATCAACCACCCGAATGCCGACGCCGGCGATGCGGCGCTGGAGGCCCTGCTGACACGGCTCTACGCTGCCGAATAGCAGGCCTGCCCCAGGCAGCCTACTTTGCGAGCTGCGCGAACACCGCCATCAGTTCCGCGTCGCCCATGTCGCGGGCTGACGCCAACTCGCCGGCCGAGGTCGCGTGGCGCAGCTTTCCTTTCGCATCGAGCACCGCAACCGCGGGGATGCCCTTCTTGCTCGGGTTGCCATAGTCGGCGGCCACATCCTGATTGCGATCCCAATTGCCAATATCGACCTTGGTGACGACGTACTGCCGGGAAACATGCTGGGCGAGTGAGCCCTCGCCCATCTTGCGCGCGAGTTCGCGACAGTCCTTGCACCAATTGGCGCCGAATACCAGCAAGACATGCTTCTTCTGCTGCCTGGCCTGCTTGAGCGCGGCGGCAATCTCCGCTCGCGCATTGGCAGCTTCGTCGTAGGGCATCGTGTCGGCCGCCCGGGCTGATGAGCCGAGGCAGGCCAAAAGGATGAACAGGTTCAGGGCGAGGCGCAAGGCGCGTAGCATGTCGGCTTGCTTCATATCGGCTGCAAAGCGCCAATCTAGCACCGCAGGGTATCCGCAAGGAGAGTAGGAAATGGAATATCGTCGTCTCGGCCGCTCCGGCCTGCAAGTGAGCCAGCTCTCGCTCGGCTCCTGGGTGACCTATCACAACCAGGTCGACACACGCGCCGCGCGCGAACTAATGGCCGCAGCCTTCGACCATGGCGTGAACTTCTTCGATAACGCAGAGGCCTACGCCGGCGGGCAGTCAGAAACGATCATGGGCGCCGCCCTGCGCGAGTTGGGCTGGTCGCGCGTGAAGTACGTGGTGTCGACCAAGTTCTACTGGGGGTTGTCAGAGGGGCCGAACCAGCGCAACACGCTCAACCGCAAATACCTGCGCCAGGCAATCGACGGATCGCTGCAGCGCTTCGGGCTCGACTATGTCGACCTCGCGTACTGCCACCGCCCCGATCCGAACACGCCGATCGAAGAGACGGTATGGGCGATGCACGACATGGTTGAGCAGGGCAAAGCGCTGTACTGGGGCACCTCGGAGTGGGCCGCTGACGAGATCCGCGCAGCGTGGGAGATTGCCGAACGCCACCATCTGCACAAGCCGGTGGTGGAGCAGCCTCAATACAACCTGTTCCACCGCGCGCGCGTCGAGAAGGAATACGCACGCCTGTACGACGACATCGGCCTCGGCCTGACGACCTGGAGCCCGCTCGCTTCGGGGCTCCTGACCGGCAAGTACCGCAATGGCGTGCCGGCCGGCAGCCGCGGCGCGCTGGAATCCATGGCCTGGCTGCGCGATGCGCTGACCGATCCCGCCAAGAACGCCATCGTCGATCGCTTCGTGGCCTTTGCGAGCAACGTGGGCTGCACCCCGGCACAACTGGCAATTGCATGGTGCAGTGCAAACCCGCGCGTATCGAGCGTGATCACAGGCGCCTCATCCGTCGCCCAGTTGCAGGACAACCTCGGCGCGCTTGCCGTCTTGCCCAAGCTCAATGCCGATACGCTGCAACAGCTCGATGCGCTTTTCCCAAGCGTCTGAGCAAGACTCCGCATGGCTGGTTTCAATCTGAGCACTCGCCGTGGCGCCAGCCTCCTGATCGGGCTCGCGCTGCTGGCGCTCGGCGCCTGTGGAGGCGGCGGCAGCGATAGCACTGCGCCGGCGCCGTCACAACCGGACCCCGCCCCGCCTGTAAGTGGACGTTGGGTGCCTGCACTGAGCGACACCTGGCAATGGCAGCTCAACGGCAGCCTGAATACCAGCTACGTTGCCAGCGTCTATGACGTCGACCTGTTCGACACCCCGCAAACCACGATCGACGCCTTGCATGCGCAGAACCGCAAGGTGGTGTGCTACTTCTCGGCGGGGAGTGGCGAGGACTGGCGGCCGGATTACGGCGGCTTCGCGGCGGCCGACCTGGGTGCCGCGCTGGCCGGCTGGGCGGGCGAACGCTGGCTCGACACGCGTTCGGCAAGCGTGCGCGGCGTCATGGCGGCGCGCCTGGATCTGGCCGTCAGCAAACGATGCGACGGGGTGGAGCCGGACAACGTGGACGGCTACGCCAACACGAGCGGCTTTCCGCTGAGTGCCGCGACGCAGCTGGACTACAACCGCTGGCTGGCGGCGCAGGCGCACGCCAGACAGCTCGCCATCGCACTGAAGAACGATCTGGAGCAGTTGCCGGATTTGCAGGGCGACTTCGACTTCGCGATCAACGAAGAGTGCTTCGCGCTCAATGAATGCAGCGCGTACGCGAGCTTCATAGCGCTCGGCAAGCCGGTGTTCAACGCCGAGTACGCGTCGCGCTATCGGCAGAACACCAATGGCGCGCGCACGGCCCTGTGTGCCGCGGCACAACAAGCGCAGATCCGCACCCTGGTACTCGCGCAACAGCTCGACGACAGCTACCGCTACGCCTGCCCCTGAACCAAGCGCGTGATCAGGCTTCGCAGCGTTCGAGCGAGAGCGCGGCGAAGCGCGTCTTCGCTGACGATCTTGTTCATGCCCAG
>JAJZLD010000202.1 GCA_021803785.1 Pseudomonadota bacterium
GACCGATTGCCGGCATAGAAGCGGTAGCGCAGCGTTTGCTGGGTGTCCGGGTCTTCCACTTCGAGGCGGTAGCGGCCCCACTTCACCGGCAAAGACACCTTGGTACGCTGCTTTAGTGCCACCGTGCCGGATTCGACCAATTCCTCGGTTTCGGTAAAGCCGGAATGCCAGCCGCGCTGATCGTCGAAACGCCAGTAGTACTGGCGATCTTCGCGGAACAAGCGGATCTTCGCCTGCGCCAAAGGCGCCAACACACCCGAGGGCGTTACGCGGACCAACTCGAAATCGGCGTTCTGCTCTTCGCGCGAAACATCGCGGTCGAAGGCCGGGCGCACGCCGATCATCGCCTTGGCTGGCCACCAGATGCGTTCGACCGAACGCACCACCGGGCGACCACCCGATTCGAGCAGGCTGAAAGACGCGCGCACCGTGACCGGCGACTTCGCGCTATCGACACCCGTCGGTACCGTGACATTCGCAGCGCCCTTGTCGTCGAGCGCGGTTTCTTCCATTTCGCTGCGGCGCTTGAGCGTGTCGTCAGCGAAGTCGCCAAAGATGAAGCCGTTCCATTCCTTCGCGAACGGCGTGCGCGCACGTTCGATCGCCACGCTGCCGAGCAGCCGGTTGCCCGCTGCCGGCGCGCCAAAGAGGTAGTCACCCTGCACCGCCACCTCGAATGCCTCGCCGCCCATCAACGGCGCCTTGGCGGTCTTCAGCGCCAGCTTCATGCGCTCGGGCAGGAATTCCTCAACCTGGAAGCTCCACACCGCATCCGGCGCCTTCGCTGCCGGATCGGCACGCACCTCCAGCATCCAGCGGCCTGTCTGCGCGTCGGCCGGCAGGCTGAGCACCTGCTGGAAGTAGCCGGGCTGCTTGTCGTTCGGGCGCCAGCTTTGCGTAACGACCGCACGGCCATCCGGCCGCTTCAGGATCGCCTGCACCGGCGAGGGCGGCAGCGCGCGGCCGTCGGCATCGCGCGCGAGCAGCGAGACGTTGAACTTCTCGCCTGGCCGGTACAGATCACGTCCGGCGTATACGAACAACTTCGCTTCGCGCGGCAGGTGGCCACCGATATCGAACTCCGACAGGTCCAGCCCTGGCTCGCGCAGTGCAACCAGCGACAACTCCTTGCCGCGCCGCCCCAGCAGCAAGTGGGCCGATGCGGGCAGGCCGGCGATCTGCACATGCCCGTCACCATCAACCTTGGCTTTGGCGAGGCGCTTCGCGTTCGCGTCGAGCACCTCGATGTCGACATCCCCCATCGCCTTGCCACTCACCAGCGAGGTGGCGAAGACATCCATCGTCTTGGTGTTGCGATGCGCGTGCAGGCCGATGTCGGAGACGTAGAAGTAGGTGACCTGGTATTCCTCGCGGAAGCGCCCCGGCTGGCTCATCACCGCAATGTAGACGCCGGGTTCCTGCAGTTCCTTCACGTCTTCCACCGGCAGGAAGGTCACCTGACGCTTGTTCGGTTTGTCGCCGGTCAGGAAGCGGCCCGCGTACACGCTCTTCGATACATCGCGCAGGCGATCGAGCTGCCATGAACCCACCGTGCCCTTGAGCCGGCTGTTGGTGTCGTAGCCGTACTCGTAGTTCTCCTCGCCGCCCTCGCCGTCGGTCTCTTCGTCCGAAGCCGGCGCACGCCGCCCCGCGATCACTTGCTCGATGAAGCGCGGCAGGTTCTCCGGCTCGACGCGCAGGAACTGCACATCGACTTCCGCGACGTTCACCGTGACGACCGGCAGGCCGCCGTTCTGCTTCGCAGGCAGCACCGTGCCCTTGCTGGCAAAGAAGTAGGAAGGCGGCATCTCTTCCGTCGCCAGCTCGCAGGTCTTTGCGCTGGCGAGCTTCGCGCCGCTCGCGGCCAGCACCCCCTCGTTTACCGTGATGCGATATTTACGCTGCGGCTGGATGTAGGGGAACACGACGATACGCGGGTTGCCATCCACCACCCAACTGCCCTGCAGGATTTTTTCACCCGGCGCTGCGTTGTCAGCATTGCGCGGCTTGCTGCCGCTGGCCTGCTCCTCGCCCGATTCTGCCTTGCCGTCGATACGGCCCAGATCGGTCACCTGGAAAACCTTGTCGAGTGCCTGGCTGCGATCCACCGGTTCGGAGAACACCACCGCCAGCGCGGGCTGATCCTCGAACAAACGCGCGCGGCAATCGGTCGCCGCGAAGGGGCCGCCGCTATCCGCGATCACCGCATCGCCCGCCATCGTCCCGCCCGCGCCCGCTGCACGGTGCTTGTACCACCAGCCACCGCCAGCGGCCGCGAGTGCCACGACGACCGCGCCAGCGGCCAGGATGCGTTTGTTCGAAAACGGGTTCATGCCCATGCTCCAAAGCGGATTCGGATGTGGCGGCGAGTATGCCGTTTTGCTAATCCGCTCGGTAGCGGATTTGGGGTCGTGGAGCGACGGATCGCACGGCTGGGATGCGCGGTGCCGTGGCGCGGACACCTTGGCGCGTTTTGAGTGTTCAGCATTTGGGCTGAACGTCGCGATACCCACACACCCAAACTTCGGCGACCGTAACCGATCGCCAATCAATCGGATCAACCCGTTGCCGCATCCACTGCGACGGGCGCGACCAGCGCCACCAGATCCGCCGGCGTAATGCCGACGAGATACCCGCGACTGCCACCGTTGATGTAGAGCTTCTCCAGATCGAGCACCGTGCGCTCGACATACACCGGCATCTGCTTGCGGGTGCCGAAGGGCGAGGTGCCGCCGACGCGGTAACCGGAGTGGCGTTCGGCAACCTCCGGCTTGCAGGGTTCGACACTCTTCACGCCGATCGCGCGCGCGAGGTTCTTCAGCGAAACCTCGCGGTCGCCGTGCATCAGCATCACTAGGGGGTGGGCGCGGTCGTCCTGCAGGATCAGCGTCTTCACGACGCTGTGCTCGTCCACGCCGAGCGCTGCGGACGAGACCCGCGTGCCGCCGTGGTCGACGTAGGTGTAACAGTGTTCGGTGAAGGCAATGCCGCGGCTCTTGAGCAGACGGTTGGCGGGCGTGGAGGGGATCTTCGGACTCACGGCGATTCCTGAAATGCGTTGTCACACGGCGGTAACGCACGCGTCATGTTTGGGTCATGACCGGATTCTAGAGTCACCCCGACAAAAAACGGATAAGACAGGGCGAGAAGCATGCTGCAAATTGAATCCAGGCCCGAACGGGCCCGAACGCGTGATCTGCAAGTTCGGCTGGCGAGCTGCGAGACCGAGATCCGCGAGGCGCAGAAGCTGCGCTGGCGCGTATTTGCCGACGAAATGGGTGCGCGCCTCAACAGCCGCGAACACGGCGTCGACCGCGATCATTTCGACCCATTCTGCGAGCACCTGATCGTGCGCGACGAGGCGCAGGGCCGCATCGTCGGCACCTACCGCATCCTCACCCCGAGTGCTGCGCGCCGCATCGGCAGCTACTACTCGGAAACCGAATTCGATCTGACCCGTTTTCACCTGATCCGCGACCGCCTGGTCGAGATCGGGCGCTCCTGCATCGACCCGGAATACCGCAGCGGTGCGGTGATCGCGCTGCTGTGGGCGGGCCTTGCGCGCTTCATGCAGGAGAACGGCTACGAATACCTGATGGGCTGCGCGAGCATCAGCATGGCCGATGGTGGCCATGCTGCGGCGGCAATCTACTACCAGCTCGAAGCGCACCAGGCGCCGGCCGAATGGCGCGGCTTCCCGCGCCTGCGCCTGCCGCTCGAAGCGCTGCGCAACGGCCAGCGCGCCGAGATGCCGCCGCTGATCAAGGGCTACATACGCGCCGGCGCGATGGTTTGCGGCGAGCCGGCGTGGGATCCGGATTTCAACACAGCCGACCTGCTGTTGCTGCTGCCGATGGGCCAGGCCGACGCGCGCTACGCGCGCCACTTCATCGGCTCGCGCGGCGAGTGAGCCTGGCCAGACGGGTGTCAGGCTTGGCCGCTGTGGCCACGCCGTTGGCACGCGGGGCGCTGGGCGGCGCCACGAGGGCGCGGGTTACAATCGCGCCACGCCAACGGCCCGCTGCGGGCCGGATGGCGCACGTGGTCGGCGCAATGCGCACGGCCAGCCCGCAGCCCCGCCGACCCGTACTTGCCTTGTTCAAACAGATTCGTGCCGCCTGGCGGCTCCTACGCACCGTCCTGCATTTCTTCCGCGGCTGCGCCATCGTGGCGATCCTTTTCCCGCGCTGGACGCCCGCGCAACAACTGGCCGCCAAGCAACGCTGGTCGATCCAGCTGCTCTCGCGCCTCGGCGTAACGCCGGTTCTGCATGGCGACGTGGTGAGCGGCGGCGCACTGGTGGTTGCAAACCACATATCGTGGCTGGATATCTTCGTCATCAACGCTTTGCGCCCCTGCACCTTCGTATGCAAGGACGAAGTGAGAAACTGGCCGCTGGTCGGCTGGCTGGTGGCCAACACCGACACCATCTTCATCCAGCGTGGCAACCGCGCGGCCGCCCGGCGCACGGCGGAGTCGATGGTCGAGCATCTGCAGGCCGGGGTTTCCATCGTGGTGTTCCCGGAAGGCACCACCACCGACGGCACCCACATGCTGCCCTTCCGCCCCGCCTTGTTGCAGTCCGCCGTGGATGCCGGGGTGCCGGTCGCCCCGGTCGCGATCCGCTACCGCGATCCGCAGCATCCGATCAGCCCTGCGCCGGCTTACGACGGCGATATCTCGCTGTGGCAATGCATGCGGGCGATCACGCTGGCGGATGGTCTGGTTGCCGAAGCCTGGGCGTTGCCTGCGCTCGATTCACAAGCGGAACGCGCCCATCTGGCCGCGCACGCGAAACACGAAATCGCCACCCGCCTGGGTGTGCCGCATCAGGCGCCCAGCCCCGCTGCCTGAAGCCCTGCTCCTTCAACAGTTAGTCGACAAGCTGGCGCCACGCGGCCAGTTTGTCGTCAAACCCCTTGCTGGCATGTGCCGGGCTGGTGGAGGGCAGCCGGATACGCTCGATCGCGCGCGCCGTGGCATCGAGCTGCGGCAGCACATGGCGGCGGAACAACGTTTCGGCCGCGGTGCCATTGAAGGCAATCCTTACGATCGCAGGGTGCTGCGCGAGAAAACCGGCGAAATTGTTGGCTTCGACGCTGTCACCCTCGATCGCTGAATCAAGGCTGCCGATACGGCGGCAGGCCGCGAGCACATCCCACAAGGCCACGCCAGCCGCCTGCAGATGCCGCAGACGGTCCGCATAGGCTGCCGCCGGATCAAAGCCGAACAGGGTGCCGACAATGGGCCAGAACGCGTTACGCGGGTGGGCGTAGTACTGCTGCGCGGCGAGCGAGGCTTCGCCTGGCATCGAGCCCAGCACCAGCAGCCGCGCACCCGGTGTGGCGACCGGCGGAAACGCCAGCAGGCGCTCAGCGGGGGATGGCATCGATATCGAACACGGCGCGCACCGGTTCGTGGTCCGACTGGGCGTCCGGGTACTCGGCGTTCAGATGCACGATTTGGTAGCCGCGCAGCGCCTGCCTGGCCAGCGGGGGCGACACGAACACATGGTCGAGCGCCTGCGCGTTGCCCTGGTAGATGAAGCTGTAACGCTCCTGCGGCGGCAGACCAAGCGTGAGGTTGGCAAGCCCGGCCGCCTCCAGCGCCTGCGCAGCGGGGCCGAAGGCGAAATCGTTGAAGTCACCCAGCACGACGATGGCCGCATCAGCGCGATGGCCGCGCAAAGTGCGCACGAAATCGGCCACCACGGCAGCCTGAGCCGCCCGTTGCACTTCAGAGCCCGCGAAAGGTGGCTGCTGCGGCCCGAACAAGGGCTGATCCATGCGTTTCGACACGAAATGCGTTGCCACCACAACCAGGCGCTTGCCGGCAACCGTGAACTGCGCAACCAGCGGCTTGCGGCTGGATTCAAAGGCCGGGTCGCTGGGTGCGATGCGGCCAGCTGCGGGTTGCAGCTTGCCGCCCACGCCGATCGCCACCGCATCCTTCGCGCCGCCAACGCTGCCGTCGAGCTGCACCCGTGCCGGGTCGTACAGGATCACCTGCCGGATGTTTGCGCCGGGCGCTCCGCCGTCGGCGTTGTTCTCCGGCGCGATGTCGATCCAGCGGTAGGCCGGCCCACCCGCAGCACGGACTGCATCGGTAAGCCGCGTCAGCGTGCGCGTCGCATCGGTCACGCCGTTGTCCCGCGCGCCGCTGCTGTCCTGCACTTCTTCGAGCGCCAGCAGATGCGGGGCGCGCA
>JAJZLD010000203.1 GCA_021803785.1 Pseudomonadota bacterium
GCCCCGATCAATGTGCTGCGAACCCAAGTCCATTAAGGAGGATGTCGTGATCAAGGAGATCTTCAAGCTTTCCGCTGGTGCCACGCTGGCGATGACTGCGCTTTCAATTTCGCTGATGAGCGGCTGCGCATCGACGCCCGGCGCAGCGCCTGGCGCGGCGCCCGCTGCAGCGTCTGCCGCCGCGGCCCCGGCCGAGGCTGGCAAGCTACAACCGCTGCTCGTCTACGGCGACCAGGGCAGCGTTGCCCCGAACGTCCTCTTTCTCGGCACGCCGGCAAACTGGGCTTTCGTTGTGCCGAACAATGGGCTGGGTGCGATGGATGCCGGCAACATCAAGGCTGAGCCGACCAAGGTGGGTGGTATGAATGGCGTCAAGGTCACCTGGACCGGTGGCGTGGGCCAGATCTACTCGCAGTCGAAGACCTCGCATGACCAGGTCGACTACGTCGATGCAGATTCCGCACTGGTGTTCGACGCGATCATGCACAAGGCGCCGGAAGATCAGGTGCTGGTGCGCGTCGACTGCCGCTACCCCTGCATGGGCATGGTTGACACGACGGCTTACCTGAAGAGCCTGCCGCTCGAGAAGCTCACCACCGTGAAGATTCCGTTGGCTTGCTTCGAAAAGGCTGGCACCAAGTTCCCGGTTGTGAACACCCCGTGGGTGATCTACACCGCCAAGCCGATGTCGATGTCGATCGCCAATGTGCGCTATGTGCCCGGCGCGGCCAAGGACGCTGATGTGGCGATGAAGTGCGGCAGCTGATCGCTCATGCTTGAGTAACACATCAAAGGCTCGATGCCGCGTGTGCGACATCGAGCCTTTTTAATTTCTGGGTTGTCCTGATGAATCCAATCAAATTCGCCGCTGTCGCAATACTGGCGCTGTGTGCGACGACGAGCTCCGCCGACACGGTCAAGCTCGGCCTTGGCCAATACAGCGCAGCGCAGCAACTCAGCAGCGAGCGCGAGTTGCCACCCGTGCGCTATGAAGGCGGTCCGGCGCCAACCAACAAGTGGTTCTCTTCGCTGCTCTTCTCCCCCTGGCCGCAACCGCTCTACGCGCAGCCCGCCTCGTATCGGCCCACGCCCGAAGGCTTCGAGGTGGATGTGCCGAAACCGGCAGCGATCCTCAGCGCAACGCGCGAGGAGAACGACATCGTCGCGCCGCATCGCTCACGCCTGAGCATTGCGCCGACAGCCTTCACCCCGGCGGATGCGCGGGTCGGGCGCTATTCCGATTGGGCCGTCGATGTCGTGATGGCCAGCGGCGCGGACCGATTGACGGCCACTCTCGCGCATGGGTCGCCCTACAGCTTCTACGAAATCACGCGCGGTGACGTACGCTTCAAGGCCAGCGAGCCCTACCGCGTGTTCTCGCGCTCCGACGACGGCCGCGCCTTGGGCATTGCAGTCGGCGATCGCGCCTATGCGCTGTATGCGCCAGCGGGTGGCCAGTGGCGCGAGGCCGATGCGGTGTCGCTCGAACTCGCTTTGCCGAAGGGTAAGGGCTACTTCAGCGTTGCGGTGCTGCCAGCGGCCGATGCTGCCCAGGTGAGCCTGCTGCGGCGCAATGCCTTTGCCTTCATCACCGACACCAAGGTGAGCTGGCAGTACGACGAAAAGCGCAGCGAGCTCACCACGACTTTTGTTGCGACCACGCAGCCGCGTGAGGGAACCGAGAAGGGCACAGTCTTCGCGCTGTATCCGCACCAGTGGCACGACAACCCGCTGCTGCCTGCGGTGCTGCCCGTGAGCTACAAATCGATCCGTGGCGAGCTCAAGCTCATCAGCGGCAACAGTTTCCAGACACGCTACCGTTACCGCGGCTTCGTGCCGACCTGGCCGGCACTGGCGGAAGGCCCCGCGCGTGCGCAGCTCGACGCCTTCCTGGCCGAGGATCTCCAGTTTGGCCCCGATCAGTTGCTAGGCAGCCGCGGCACGTACTGGGAGGGCAAGGGTTTCAACCGTGCCGTGCAGGTAATGGGCATCGTCGAAGCGATGGGCCGCACCAGCGATCGCGATGCGATCCTCGCTGCGACAAAGGCGCGCATGCAGCGCTGGTTTGCCCCGGGTGACGAAGTGGAGCGCTACTTCCACTACAACAAACGGGTGGGTTCGCTGATCGGCTATCCGGACGAGTACGGCTCTGCCGACGAACTCAACGACCATCACTTCCACTACGGCTACTGGATCTTCGCCGCGGCGCAGATCGCGCTGCGCGATCCGGACTGGGCCAAGCGCGACAAGTGGGGCGGCATGGTCGAGCTGATGATCGATGACATCGCCAATACCGACCCGGCCAACCGCATGTTCCCGCGCCTGCGGCACTTCGATGCCTACGAGGGACATTCCTGGGCATCCGGCGGCGCGCCGTTCTTCGACGGCAACAACCAGGAGTCGTCCTCCGAGGCGATCAATGCTTGGGCGGGCATGATCCTGTGGGGCGAGGCCACCGGTAACAAGCGGATTCGCGATGCGGGCATCTACCTCTACACCACCGAAATCGAGGCGCTCAAGCACTACTGGTTCGACCTGCACCACAAGGTGTTTGCGCCCGAATACAGCAACGTCGATGCGGCGATGGTGTGGGGTGACAAGTACATCCACACCACCTGGTGGACCGAAGATCCGCGCGAGGTGCATGGCATCAACCTGCTGCCGCTCACCACTGCATCGCTCTACCTCGCGGCCGATCCGGACTACATCCTGCGCAACCTCGGCGCGATGGACGCCGAGTTCGAGCGCTTCCTCGCCCGCGATGGCAAGGCGCCGCGCGACATCTGGCAGGACATTCTGCTCGGCTACCACGCCCTGAGCGACGCGAAGACCGCGATCGCACGCTGGAACCCGAAGGGCGCGGTGGAGGACGGTGAAACTCGCAGCCATACCTGGCACTGGATGAACACGCTCGCTGCCTACGGGCGCCCGGATCTGAGTGTCGGCGCAGACGCGCCGCTGTACTCGGTGTTCCGCCGCGCAGATGGCGTACGCACCTATCTCGCTTACAACACTGGCCCGCGCGCTCGCACGGTGGTTTTCAGCGATGGCACACGACTCGTCGTGCCACCGCGTTCCGCAGCGCGCACGCAAGGAAAGCAGCCATGAACGACTTTGCACGTGCTCGTACCTATATCTGTGCCGTTGCGCTGGGCCTTGGGCTTGCCGCCTGCGGTGGCGGCGATGCAAGCGCTGGTGCCGGCTCAGGCACCGGTGGCGGCGGCGCTACGATGCCCGCTGGCGGCGTGCCGGAGGGCTGGAAGATGGTGTGGTCCGATGAGTTCGACGTCGACGGCCTGCCCGATGCCTCGCGCTGGGAGTACGACACCGATCGCAACCAGGCCGGCTGGTACAACAACGAACTGCAGTACTACGCGCGCGACCGCGCGGAAAACGCAGTCGTCAGCAACGGCAAGCTGGTCATCACGGCGCGCAAGGAGCAACTGAAGACGGCTTCGGATTGGGGTGGGCAGAACTACACCTCGGCGCGGCTCGTGACCCGCGGTAAGGCCAGCTGGACCTATGGTTTCTACGAGATCCGCGCGAAGCTGCCATGTGGTCGCGGCACCTGGCCGGCGATCTGGATGCTCGGCACCGGTGGCGTCTGGCCGGGTGACGGCGAAATCGACATCATGGAACAGGTTGGCAGCGCGCCGTCGACCGTGCTGGGCACCATTCACACGGAACTGTACAACGGTGCGAAGGGTACTCAGCGCGGCAGCAGCACGCAGGTGCCGGACGCCTGCACGGCGTTCCACAACTATCAGCTCAACTGGACCAAGGACCGCGTTGTGATCGGCGTGGATAACAAGAACTACTTCATGTTCTCCAATCCGGGCAACGGCTACGGTGGGTGGCCCTTCGACAAGCCGCAATACCTGCTGCTGAATCTTGCGATCGGCGGCACGCTGGGCGGCTCCGTGGACGACACGATCTTCCCGGTGCAGATGGAAGTGGACTACGTACGGGTTTATCAACCGGCAACATGAACACGTCGGGCAAGGCACCACCCGGCATCTCAATGGCAGAGATCGCAGCGCGTGCGGGCGTGTCCGTCAGCACCGTCGTGCGTGTGCTCAATGCTTCGGGTGGTGTTTCTGGCGAGCGTCGGCAAGCGGTGCAAGGGCCTGTCACGCCGCTTGCCGACGGTGCGCAGGTCGACGCACCGCAGGTCTGTGCGCTGCGCACGATTGGTGTGCTCGTACAGGCGTCCGAGAGCAGTTACTTCGACGCGCTCTTGCAGGGCATCGACGCGCAGCTGGCATCGCTTGGCTACACGATGCTGCGTGTCTGCGGCGAATGGTCGGCTCGTGAGGAGGCCGAGCAAGTGCGGGCATTGGTCGCAAGACGCGTCGCGGGTGTCATCCTGCCATGTCGTTTGCTCGACGATGTGCTGCTGCAAAGGCTTGCGGAGGATGTGCCGATTGTTGTCACCGGGCGCAAGGCGCACGGCGAGCGGCTGCGTTCGCTCAGCATCGACAACTGCGCTGGTGCGCTCACTGCGGTGCGGCATCTGCTATCGCTGGGGCACCGGCGAATCGCGCATATCGCCGGCCCGCCCGACCAGGAGGATGCACGTGATCGGCTGATCGGCTATCGGCAGGCGCTTGAAGAGGCCGGGCTACGCTTCGATCCGAATCTGGTTGTGCAGGGCGGTTTCCTCAAGGGCGGCGGGCTCGCTGCGATGCACGCGCTGCTCGAACGCGCGACGCCTTTCACCGCAGTATTTGCGGCCAACGATCTGTCGGCCTGTGGTGCGCGGCAGGCGCTGTTGCGCTACGGTATTCGCGTGCCGGACGACATCTCTTTGATCGGTTTTGACGACACTGTGGAGGCACTCGGTACCGACCCACCGCTGACCACGATTCGGCAGCCGGTGCATGAGCTCGGCAGGGCGGCTGCCGTGCAGATCGTGAATCTCGTCAGTGGCGTGGACGCGGCTGCGCCGGCCTTGCCGCCACTTGAACTCGTCGTCCGCGGCAGCACGCGACGCCTGCGTTGACATTGTCCGTGCCCGGGGGCACACAATATGCGTTCACAGAAGGGGGCCGCATGACGGCGCCACATGAGGGGAGTGGGGATGAGGACAGCAGCACGACAGTGCCCGCAGCGGCGCTCGGGTACGAGCTCGCGTAGCGGAAACAGCGGGGCGGGATGCCCGCGTCGGCGAGGGTGACTAGCCATGCCGAGAATCGAGGACAAGCGCCACGACAAGGCGGCTGCATTCGCACTGCGCATGAATCGGGTGCTGGACTTCATCGACACCCATCTGGCGGAGACCGAACCGCTCCGCCTTGAAGCATTGGCGTCGGTGGCGGCCTTCTCGCCCTTTCACTTTCACCGCATCTTTCGCGCATGGACCGGTGAGACCTTGCAGGACTTCATTCGTCACCGCCGCCTCGAAAAAGCGGGTGGGCAGTTGGTACACAACCCCGCCGTCACGGTTCAGATCGTCGCTCAGCACTGCGGCTTCACGTCGGCAGAAGCCTTCTCGCGCGCTTTTTCGCATCACTTCGGCATGAGTCCGAGCGCGTGGCGTTCGGGGGGCTACCGACACTGGGATCCGGTGCAGGGGCGCGCCAGCGATGACCGCCCGTGCGCCGGGCTCGATGTACGCATGCGTTTGGAACCGGACCGCACTGTTGCCTACTTCCGTTTGAGCGGCAACTACCAGGAGACGCCGGATGCGGCATGGTCGACATGCATGGACTGGATACGCGCGAACCATCTTGAAGCGCAGCCGCGTTTTGGTATGGCGCTGGATGACCCGCTCATCACGCCGCCGGTGCGTTGTCGTTACGATGCCTGCGTGCTTCTGCCGGACGGTTGGGAGCCGCGTGGCGAGCGCATCTCGCGCAAGAAGATCGAGGGTGGTCTCTACGCCTGTCTGGCTTATGCCGGTCCGCGCGCAGGTATCGCGACGGCGTGGCTGTCGATGCTGAGCGAATGGCTTCCCAACAGCGGCCACGGCTTGAGTGACGAGCCCTTCGTCGAGCATTACGCGCCGCAAGTCACGCCGACCAGCGACCCGATCTCGGTCGAGCTCTGCATGCCCTTGAGCGAGTAAACCTAGATCCGGCATTTCAAGCCCTCCGATGGGTTGAAACGCCAGCAGTGGCGCGCGGTTGGGAGTGCTTGGCATACTCACCCAATGGGTGAAGCAAGACGCAAGGCGCTGGCGGCGCGCCGAAGG
>JAJZLD010000204.1 GCA_021803785.1 Pseudomonadota bacterium
ATGCAGCAACCAGGCCAGCAGTGTGACGAAGGCCGGGTAAAGATAGAGCAGCAACGCAACCACCACTGCGGGCGCCAGGGTCAGCGCCGTGAAGTAGCACAGCGCGAGCCCCGCGTAGCCCAGCGCCCCCATGCCTGCGAGCACCCACACGGCCGGCCCGCGCGGCACACCGAGCCCGCGCACAGCGACAATGCCCCACAAGATCAGCGCTGCCAGCGCGAAGCGCAGCGTCAGCAGATCGGCCGGGTGCAGGCCGTCTTGCCAGCCGTAAGCGCTGAACAAGGGCATCAGGCCGAAACACGCCGCGGCAAGCAGGATCAGGAGCACGCCGCCGAGGCGGTCGCGGGTGGGCAATGGCATCGAGAAAGCGTCCTGTTTTCGTAAGAGCGGTGCGCTAGTATTGTGCCTTTCCCGCACCGTGACCCCAATTCGCATGGAAACCCGTCGCAAGGCCGATATCAACGGACTGCTCTCCCGCCTGCCGCTTTTCGCCCAGGTGGAACCGGAAACCATTGCCACGCTGGCCGCCAATACGGTCGAGGTACGGCTGGAGAAGGGCAAGCTGCTGTTCCAGCAGGGCGATGCCGCCGATGGCTTCTATGTGGTGGTCTACGGCCAGGTGAAACTGGGCTTCGCGGCGCAGTCCGGCCACGAGAAGGTGATCGAGATCCTTGGCCCGCAGCAGAGCTTCGGCGAAGCGGTGATGTTTATGGGCCGGCCGTACCCGGTGTTTGCACAAGCGCTGTCCGACACGCTGCTGCTGCATATCCCCGGCGACCCGATCTTCTCGCTGATCGAGCGCAACGGCAGCTTCGCGCGCCGCATGCTCGCCGGCCTTTCGATGCGGCTGCACTCGCTGGTGCAGGACGTTGAATCGTATTCGCTGCGTTCGTCGACCCAGCGGCTGATCGGCTACCTGCTGCGCAATACCGATGAAGCCGACGGCAACACCGCCGAAATCGACCTCGAAACCAGCAAACAGGTGCTGGCCTCGCGCCTGAACCTGACGCCCGAGACCTTCTCGCGCATCCTGCATGCCCTCTCCGAATCAAAGCTGATCTCGGTGAACGGCAAGCACATCACGATTCACGACATCGCGAAGCTCAACGCCTACGAAGGCTGAGCGGCGTCGCCAACGGGCGACAGACCCCACGCGGCGATGGCCGGCGGCGGGCTTTTCACCGCCAGCGCCGGGTCGGCCTGCATCACGGCCTGGAAGGCGAGGAAGACCTGCGGATCCCAGCGGATACCGACCTCGCCACTTAACACATCCATGATGCGCGGATGCGAGTTGGCGAACCGGTACGGCCGTGGCGCCAACATCGCGTCGTAAGCATCCGCCAGGGCAATGATGCGCGAGATGAGCGGGATGCGTTCGCCAACCAGACCATCGGGATAGCCCTTCCCGCACATGTATTCGTGATGCGAGCGGACATAGGGCGCAATCTCGACAAGCGCCGGATCGCCGCTTTCAGCGAGCATGCGCGCGCCGATCGCAGGATGCGCACTGATCATGTCCCAGGCTTCGCGCTCGAGCGAGGCCGGGCTGGTCAGCACCGCATCGGGAATCTCGCATTTGCCCAGGTCGCGCAGTTCGGCGGCCAGGCGGACAGCCTCGATATCGTGCTCGGACAAGCCCATGCGCCGGGCAATCCGCTCCGCGATTACGACCACGCGTTCGTCATGGCCCGCGCAGCACGTTTCACGCCTGGCGAGATCCGCGACCAGCGCACGCGCATGAGCCAAGGGGTTTGATGCGTTCAGGCGGACCATGATGCACCCCCGTTCAACGAAGCCCCCACTTCCTGCGGCGCCTCGCGCGAGTGCACGCGGCGCCCTACCAACTCGACGCCTATCCCTAATTTCAGAATAGCAAGCGAACGCCCGGTCGGCAGACGGCCTCGTGCGGCTCGGCGAGCCCGGTGTTAGTGCGGGGTCTTGGGCGCCGGAGCGGGCCGCTTCCCCATCTGCGCAGCGGTTTGCTTGAGCAGCGCAGTCGCCTGATCGGGCGCAGCGGCGAATCGCCGAATCCGGTTCGGCGCCCGATCAAGCCTGTGGTTCGTTGGGCTGTCGCGTTGCGCGGGTGTGGCGGTAAGCCAGCGCGAAGCGCCACACGTTCCACGCAAAGCTGCATTGCGCCAGCAGCAGCACCGCACCAGCGAACACCACCATGCGAGGCAGGCAGATGGCGATCAGTAAAAGAAGCACCGCCGCAGATTGCAGCCAGGTCTGCGCGCGCAGTGCACGCTCGCCCGGCCCGCCTGTCAGCCTGGCACCCAAGCCGAGTGCCGCCAGCCGAAGCGTGATCAGGAAGGGCAGGATCTTCTGCAGCATCGCGCCGATCACGCCACTGAACACGCCGATCGCCAGCACCACCCCCAAGGCCATCGCCGCCCGTTGCGCGGTATCCGGATCGCTCGCCAGCATGGCGACCGCGAGCAAGGCCGCGCCGCCGGCCAGCGCCACCATCGCAGCGCGCCAGCCGCTGCCTGCCGCATCGGTGCGGGTACGGCGACGCAGCAGGAACAGGCGGTAGGTGATGCCAGCAAAGCCAAGCGCGAATACGCTGACGCCGAGCGCCAGCCAGCGCGCGAGGCCTTCCGCCCCGATCCATGCGGCGGTGCTGATCGCCGCAAGCAATACCGGCAGCGCGATCGCGGCGAGCGACAGCAGCATCTTCGGATACGGCGGCGTGATGTAAAACATCGGCACCACCAGCACCGCAACCCCGGCAACCAGCGGCAGGGCCCAGCCAGCCAGGGCCCACAGCGCGTGCAGATTGACCAGCGTGACAAAACGCGCCCCCGCGCCATGTTCAAGCTGGTGGGCCAACGCAAAGCCGAGCGCGACCGCTACGGCAAGCCCGGCCACGGCTACCCGCATCAGCCGGCGCGCAGGATCGCGTGCGGTGGCGTGCAGCAGACCCGGTGCGATCGCGACGACGAAAACACCGCAAGCCAGCGCCAGCAGTGCGGCGCCGATACCGGTGAGGTGGTAGCCGGGCAGCAGGAAACCCGCCACCAGCAGCACGGCACCGAGCACACTGGCCGGATGCACGACACCGGCAAGCAGCCGTGGCCGCGGCACCAGGCTGCCCGCGGCAACCGGCAGCACCTGGAACAGCGCCCCGAGCATCGCCTGCAGCATCAAACCGGCGGTGAAGCAATGCAGCACCGCCACCGCGTGTGGATGCCAGCGGCTCGCGAGCGCGGTATCGGGGTAGATCAACACCAACAGCGCGCCGGCGATGCCGAACAACGGTGCGCCGAGAAAAAATCGCAGCGGTACCGACAGCGGCGGTGCGTCGCGCACTTCCAGCATGGCGGCGGGCGTCAGGCGTGGCGGATGTGGATCGACACGGTACCGTCCTCGGCGAACTCGGTGCGATGCGTGAAGCCGTTCTGCTTGAGGATGCCGTACAGGGGCACCGGCTCGCGATAAAGCAGCAACACCGCCTCTTCTCCACGCGGCAGCGTATCGAGCGCTTCGAGGATCAGGTGCAAAGGCTGCGGGGGCTCTAGGCCACGTGCGTCGACAATGCGTGGTGCGTTCATCAGGAAACCTCCGGCATACCAAGGCGAGCTATCGCATCGGCCACGACCTGCGGCTGGGCGCTGAGCACCTGATCGCACATCGGGTAGAGGATCTGCTCTTCCTTCATGTTGTGGGCTTGCATGATCGAGAACAGCGTATCGGCAAGGCGACCCGCCTCGTCGAAATCGCCCGCAATGATCAGGCGACGTACATCCTCGCACAGCCCGAGCATCTCGCCATGCTCGCCGCGCATGACGGCGCTAGGGCCGGCCGTCATGCCGGTGGCCGCCTCGAAGGCGGGGAAGATCACCTCTTCCTCGGCGCGAAAGTGGGCATCGAGCAGCAGATGAAAGCGCGCAAAAGCGTCGGCGGCCTGCAACTGCATGCGCTGCGCAATTGCCTGTTCGGCCCGCGCGAACACCTCATCGCAGGCGCGGTGGTCGGCCGCAAAATGTTCGATCACGCTCGCCATGACATAGTCCTTTCTCTCGTTCCTTCCAGTGTCGCGGCGCGACGCCATCGGCAGCCTTGACTCGCATCAACGCGGCAACCGCCAAGGCAACGCGGTTAGCCGCTTGATTGCAATCAATGTCGCCGACCGGCCCGGGTCACGAGAATGCGCCCACCTTGCAAGCTGCATCCACAAAAGGGAGACGCACCATGAGCGGAGGACTATCGACCTCGATGGCGCGGAATGTTTTCTACGGCGGAACGGTGTTCTTTGCCTTCCTGTTCATCGCGCTGACCGTAGACACCAACCGCACATTGCCCAAGCGCGATAACAGCGCAAACATCACGCCGGCCGTCGCGCATGGCAAGAAACTCTGGGAGACCAACAACTGCATCGGCTGCCACAGCCTGCTTGGCGAGGGCGCCTACTTCGCGCCCGAGTTGGGCAACGTCTACAAGCGCCGTGGCCCCGAGTTCATCAAGGCCTGGATCAAAGGCCAGCCGACCGGAGCACCGGGTCGGCGCCAGATGCCGAACTTCCACCTGTCCGACAAGGACCTCGACGACATCGTCGAATTCCTCAAGTACAGCTCCGAAATCAACACGGCGAAGTGGCCGCCGAACATCGAAGGTTGAGGAGAGCGCACCATGCAATACAAATCTCAAGCGGTTGCAAAACCTTACTTCATCGCGGCGATCGGCCTCTTCGTCGCGCAGATCCTGTTCGGACTGGTCATGGGCCTGCAGTATGTGGTCGGTGACTTCCTGTTCCCGGCGATTCCGTTCAACGTGGCGCGCATGGTGCACACCAATGCCCTGATCGTGTGGTTGCTGATGGGCTTCATGGGCTCGGCCTACTACCTCGTGCCCGAGGAAGCAGAGACCGAACTGCACAGCCCGAAGCTCGCCTTGGCGCTGTTCTGGATCTTCCTCGTCGCGGCCGCGCTCACCGTGCTCGGCTATCTGATGGTGCCGTACGCGACACTCGCAAAGATCACCGGCAACGACTTGCTGCCGACGATGGGGCGCGAGTTCCTTGAGCAACCAACGATCACCAAGATCGGCATCGTCGTGGTCGCGCTGGGCTTCCTGTTCAACCTCACGATGACCTTCCTGAAGGGCCGCAAGACCGCCATTTCCAGCATCCTGCTGCTGGGCTTGTGGGGCCTGGCGATCATGTTCCTGTTCTCGTTCTACAACCCGGACAACCTGGTCAAGGACAAGTACTACTGGTGGTTCGTTGTGCACCTGTGGGTGGAAGGCGTGTGGGAGCTAATCCTCGGCGCGATCCTCGCCTTCGTGCTGATTAAGGTGACCGGCGTGGACCGCGAGGTGATCGAGAAGTGGCTCTACGTGATCATCACGCTGACGCTGATCTCCGGCATCCTCGGTACTGGCCACCACTTCTACTGGATCGGTACGCCGGAATACTGGCAGTGGATCGGTAGCGTGTTCTCGGCGCTCGAACCGATTCCGTTCTTCGCGATGACCGTGTTCGCCTTCAACATCGTAAACAAGCGTCGCCGCGAACACCCGAACAAGGCGGCGGTGCTGTGGGCGCTGGGCACCAGCGTGATGGCCTTCCTTGGCGCAGGGGTGTGGGGCTTCCTGCACACACTGGCACCGGTGAACTACTACACCCACGGCACGCAGATCACCGCAGCGCACGGCCACATGGCCTTCTACGGCGCCTACGTGATGGTAGTGCTGACGATGATCAGCTACGCGATGCCGGTGATCCGCGGCCGCGCCGCCAACAGCGAGCGCTCGCAAGTGCTGGAGATGTGGAGCTTCTGGCTGATGACGATCGCCATGGTGTTCATCACGCTGTTCCTCACCGCGGCCGGTATCCTGCAGGTGTATCTGCAGCGCTTCTCCGATACCCCACAGCCCTTCATGGCGGTGCAGGAGAAGATCGCGCTGTTCTACTGGCTGCGCGAGTTCACCGGCCTCGTCTTCCTGCTGGGGCTGGTGCTCTACATCGCGAGCTTCTTCGTGAAGGGTGAAGCACCGGCCACGAGCGGCAAGCTCGCTGGCGCGACCCGATAGAGGAGGTGCGGGCGGCGCCGGCGTCGCCCGCCATACCCCATGTCTGTAGTGGATCTTTGCCCGGCCCCCGCGCCGGGCTTCTTTT
>JAJZLD010000205.1 GCA_021803785.1 Pseudomonadota bacterium
CGGCGCTCCGGGCTACGCCCCGCGCGCCGACCACGGCAACCCGGAATCAACCGAATACCTGATCAACCCTTTTGCACAACTTGACGCACACAAACCGCACTGCCTTTGGTGGTGTCAGCGCCGCGCTGGCGGTGCAGGCAATGCGCGATGTGGCCGGAGCCGATCGGCCGCTTCGCGGCCTGCAAACCAGCTTCATCGGGCCTGTGCCGGCCGGCAAGCTGCGCGTAGAAGTCCGGGTGGTGCGTGAGGGGCGTGCAATGCGGCAAGTAGAAGCCGCAGTGAAGGTGGGCGAGGAGACCGCATGTCTGCTGCTTGGCAGCTTTGGCCTGGCGCGCCAGTCGGCGATCCCGGCTTTCGCGCCGGCGCAAGCGGTGGCCCCTGCCGTCGACACGCTGCGCGCCACGCCTTACCTGCCAGGCATCTCGCCCGCCTTCACCCAGCATGTGGAGTTCCGCTGGGCCGCGGGCAACCACCCGTTCAGCGGCGGCAAGGCGCGCGACATGCAGGTGTACATGCGGCTGCACGACGAAGCGATCGACCATGAACTACTCTGCGTGCTGCTCGGCGACGCTGCACCACCCGTCGCCTTCGGCCATTTCGATCGCCCAACCCCGGGCAGTTCGGTGACCTGGGCACTTGAACTGCTGCCCTGCACGCCAGCCCCCTCAGCCGACGCCTGGTGGCGCCATGACACCGAAATGTTTGCCTTCAGCGCCGGCTACTCCCATGAGCGCGCCGCGCTATGGACACCACAGGGCGAACTCGCCGCGGTGGGCTACCAGATCGTGGCGGTATTTGGCTGAACGCGCGAGCCACTGCACCGACAAGCTTCGATACAAAGCCCGCCGACAAGCGGCAATGCGTTCCGGATAATGCGGCGGCCCGCCCTCACCGTAACGCCCTGCCATGAACCTGCGTCGTATCCTGGCCTTCGCGCCGCTACTCGCCCTGCTTGCTGCACCGCTATGCGCCCACGCGGCGGGCAGCGGCTTCGATGCAGAACAAGCGACACGTGCCTGGTTCGACACGATTTCACCCGAAGCCCGGGCACGCTCCAACGCTTACTGCGAGGGCGGCTACTGGCTGCAACGCGCGGACTTGATCAATGGAAGGCCGAACACCTGAACGACACGCAGCGCACGCCATGACCTTGCGCCGCACTGCATTGCCGAGGCGGGGCGGCTCAGCCAGAATCCAGCTTTCGTTCAAATCGCCCACGCATGCCGCAAACCTTTCGCACGCTTGCGCTTGCAGCGCTTCTCGTTGCCCTCGCGCACCCCAGCCCTGCCGCAGACGCGCCAGAGGGCACGCCGGCTACGCTGGTCGAGCAGGCGCGCGCCAATGTGCGTCTGGACCCGGAAGCCAGCCGACGCTATGCCGACGCCGCGCTGGAAGCACTCAAACGGGCGCCGGACGCCGACCTGGAAGTCGCCGCACGACTGGTGCTCTGTAATTACCAGGGTGAGCGCAGTCCGCAGGCCGCCCAGTCCGAGATCGACGCCGCGAACGCCTTGCTGCCGAAGGTGCGGCGGCGCGGCCTGCGTGCTGGCGTGCTGGCCTGCGAGGGTCTGTTGCTCGAGCTGGCAAACAAGCCCCATGAGGCGCTGGCGAAATACGACGAAGCCGCTCAATTCGCCGAGGGCGCGCAAGACGCCGAAATGCTCGCCGACGCGCTTTACCAGCGCGGCTACATCCGCGCCCTGCTCGGCCAGTACGCCGGAGGCCTGGTCGACCAGCGCCGGGCGCTCGCCCTCTACGAAAAGCTCCACCTGCGTTCGCGCGCCCGCACCGCGACCAATGGCATCGCGATTCTCTACAACCGGATGGGTGACTACGCACAAGCCAAGCACTACTACCTGCAGTCGCTCAAGGGGCACATCGCCGACGGTGCGCGTCGCGAACAGGCCGTCACACTGCACAACCTCGGCCGCTCGCATGAAAATCTGGGCGAGTGGAACGAGGCGCGGCGGGCTTTCGAACAGTCCCTCGCCATCCACAGCGAGCTGGGGTACACGCGGGGTATCGCCTACGCTCACCGAGGGCTTGCAAGCGTGTGCAATGCGCTGGGGGATGCGCGCTGCGCCGATGCCGAATTGAACAAGGCCGAAGCCAACGCCAAGGCCGCCCCGGATGCACGGCTACATGCGCAGATCCAGTTACAGCGCGGCATCACCCTACGCCTGCAGAAACGATACCCCGAGAGCATTGCGGTGCTGCGCGCCGCCGCTGAAACCTTCGCAAGCGGCAACTCGCTCGCGGAGTTACGCGACACCTACCGCGCGCTGGCCGCCAGCTACGCGGAATCGGGCGATTGGCGCGCCGCTTACGAGCGCCTGGTCGAATTCAAGAACACCTCCGACGCGCTGCTGCAGCGTCAGCTCGACCAACGTTTCGCCACCCTGAAGGTGGAGTTTGATACCGCCTCCAAGGATAAGGAAAACGCGCTGCTGACGCGCGAAAAGGCAGTCGCCGAACGTGCCCTGGCGCAAGAGCGCACCGTTGGCCGCCTGCAGGCCGCGGTGATCGCGCTGACCACCGTGCTGACGCTGATCCTCGCCACCTTGCTGCTGCGCCATCGCCGCACCAGCCGCCACATGGAAGCGCTCGCGCACACCGACGAGCTGACCGGCCTGCCCAACCGGCGCGACATCCTGAACCGCCTCGGCACGCTGCTGCGCGCCGCCAAGCCACAGCCCTGCGCGGTGCTGATCGCCGACCTCGATCACTTCAAACCGATCAACGACCAGTATGGCCACCTGATCGGCGACGAGATCCTCAAGGTCGTCGCACAAGTCCTCAACGCGGCCGTGCGGGCGCCAGCCTGCGTCGGCCGTATCGGTGGGGAAGAATTCCTGATCCTGCTGCCCGACACGGCGCTGAGCGACGCCATCATCGTGGCCGAACGGTTGCGCGAGCAGATCATGGCGATCGATGCCACCCGCTGGTTCGCCGATCGCCCGATCACGGCGAGCTTCGGCCTGACCACGGCGGTCGCGGGCGACACGGTCAGCACGATGCTCCGACGCGCTGACGAAGCGCTCTACGAAGCGAAGGCCGCCGGCCGTAACCGGGTAAGCGCGCAGTGCGCGTGACCACCGCGGGCGGCAGCCACATAATCGGCGCGATTGACACTGCGGGAGCGGACTGTGAACCTCGAGAAAGTAGTCTTCGGTTTCTTCATCGTGCTGGCTGCGACGATGAACTTCGGCTTCTTCATCGGCGACATCGACAATCCGGTACACCACCATGTGTTCGAGCTCTTCGTAACGATCGTCGTGAATCTGATTGCGACGGTGCTGAAATTCGGTGACCGCACACAGATCGGCGCCATCCATCTCGCAACAAGCCTCGTCGCCGATCTGCAGCTGATCGCAGCAGCGATCTACTGGGCCTACTCGGTGCACGTCTCCGGCGTCGGCATGACGCCCGGCGTTACCGCCAGCGTCGTATCGCTGGCAGCCGGCGCGATGCTGGCCAACGTGGTGTCGGTCGTCATCCTGATTGCCGAAACGGTGATGATGCGTCGCTGAGCGGCGAGCCGCGATGGACAGCGTCATCTTCCTGATGTTGCGGCGCATGCGTGCGCCGCTGATCGTGCTGATCGCGATCTACGCGATCTCGATGCTCGGTCTCGCGCTGATCCCGGGCGTGGACGCAAACGGCCGGCCGGCGCCGCCGATGAGCTTTTTCCACGCCTTCTACTTCGTCAGCTACACCGCCACCACCATCGGCTTTGGCGAAATACCCAGCGCGTTTTCCGACGCGCAGCGGATGTGGACAGTGCTGTGCATCTACCTCACGGTAGTCGGCTGGACCTACTCGATCGTCACCCTGCTCGGGCTGCTGCAGGACAAAGGCTTCCAGGCGGCATTCGCGAAGATCCGCTTCGCCCGCTCGGTGCGGCGCCTTGGCGAGCCGTTCTACCTGATCTGCGGTTGCGGCGAGACAGGCACCTTGATCGGCAGCGCCCTGGACCGCATCGGCACCCGCTTCGTGGTACTGGAGCTTTCGGAGCATCGTGTGCAGGAGCTCGACTTGCTTGAATGGCGTGCCGACGCCCCCGCACTCGCGGGTGACGCGCGGGAGCCTGAACTACTCAAGCTGGCCGGCCTGCTGCATCCAAAGTGTCGCGGCGTGCTGGCGGTGACCAGCAACGAGGAGGCCAACCTCGCCGTCGCCATCGCCGTACGCCTGCTAAGGCCCAATGTGCCGGTGCTCGCTCGCGCGCGCTCCGATTCGGTCAGCGCGAACATGGCCTCGTTCGGCACCGACCACATCATCAATCCGTTCCGCCGCTTCGCCGATCAGCTTGCGCTGGCGGTGCGCGCGCCCGATGTGTTCCGCCTTGAACAACTGCTCACCGGCATTCCGGACGAACCTGCGCCAGAGCCGCACCGCCCGCCGCGCGGTGACTGGATCGTGTGCGGCTATGGCCGCTTTGGGCACGCCATCGTGGCCGCGCTCGACAGCGAGGCACAGCCAGTCACCCTGATCACGCCAGAGCCGCTGACGCTGCCGGATCGGCGTTGCATCACCGGGGTCGGTACCGAGGCCGAACCGCTGGTGGCGGCCGGCGTGCGCACCGCGGTGGGTATCGTCGCCGGCACCGACAACGACGTGAATAACCTCTCGATCGCCGTCACCGCGCGCGAACTCAACCCGTCGATCTTCGTCGTGATGCGGCAGAACCATGCGTCCAACAGTGCCCTGTTCGACGCCTTCGTCGGCGACTTCGCGCTGGTGCCAAGTCGCCTGATCGCCCAGGAATGCATTGCCACGCTCACGACACCGCTGCTGTCCGAATTCCTCGGCCGAGTGCGCCTACAGGAAAACCACTGGGCGGCAGAAGTGATCGCGCAGCTTGAATCCGTGTGCCCCGGGCAGGTGCCGGACATCCGCGGCATCACCTTGAACATCAGCGAGGCGCGCGCCGCCTATCTGCATCTGATGGCCGACGCACCGCTGGTGCTGGCCGACGCGATGCGCGACAACACCGACCGCGATATCCGCCTGCCGCTTGTGCCACTGATGCTGCGCCGCGATCAGTCTGTGATCCTGATGCCGCCGGCACACACGCTCCTGAAGGCGGGCGACGCGCTGTTGATCGCCGGGCCTCGCACTGCGCTCACGCGCCTGAAGCTGTCACTGCAGAACGCCAACGCGTTCGACTATGTGCTGCACGGGCGCAGCGCCCCGGGCGGATGGATCTGGCGCGCGCGCGCTGCGCGAAAGGCGCGCCCACGATGAAAAAGGCCCGCATATCGCGGGCCTTTTTCGTTGCAGCAGAAACCGACTCAATCGTCCCAGTCGTGATCGTGGCCGTGGCCATGACCGTGATGGTGTTTGTGCTTGTAGTGACCCGGCGGGCGATGATCGTAGTCGTCGTAGCGCACGCGACGCGAATCGTAGCGGCTGTGGCTCGGCTCGCTGATGTTCTTGCCCAGTACCGACCCGGCCGCACCGCCCACGCCAGCCCCCACGATGGCGCCCGTCTTGCCGCCGCTGGCGCGCCCGACCGCTGCGCCCGAGGCGCCGCCGATCGCGCCGCCAATCATCGCGCCATTCTTGCCGCGCGTGTCCGACATCACGCCGGCGCCGAGCGCGCCACCGAGCGCGCCACCAATCAGCTCGCCGGACTTCCCGCCAACCGTATGGCCAATCGCCGTCCCCGCGGCGGCGCCAAGCCCACCGCCAATCGCAGTTTGCCCATCGTTCGCCTGGGCGACGCCCACACACGCCAGCGCAAACGCCAGCTTGACCATGACCTTGCTGTACATCCGAGACTCCTGCCCATTCAACGGAACATGGGAGATTTTCCCATCTCCATGACGGAAACATCCATGACGGATTGTTGCAATTTGCAATGCGCCGCCGATCACGTGGCGTACGCACCAAAAAACGCGGCCCGGGGCAATTGCCGCCGGGCCGCGGCGCGATCCATCAAATGCTTCGATTACTCGAAGGATTCATCCTCACGCAGGAATCGCCATTGCCCTTGCGGCAGATCGCCAAGGGTCACGCGGCCGATGCGGATGCGCTTGAGGCCAGTCACCTTCAGGCCGACCAACTCGCACATGCGGCGGGCGCTGCACTGCTGGCG
>JAJZLD010000206.1 GCA_021803785.1 Pseudomonadota bacterium
CACTGCTCACCACGCGTGGCGCCCGGCGATCATTGTTGTACTGGTGACGCTGTGTGCCTCGGGGCTGCCGCTGTTCGCGCCAGCCGCCAGCTTATTTACTGACGCTTGGCTGCTTGAATGGCGACACGCGTCAGTGGTATGCCACGGCGTGCTGGCGGGTTGGTCGCTGGTAATGCTGGGCGCGATTTCCGCACGTCATGCGATGCCGATGTGGCGGGTCGGGCGCTTGCGCTGGGCGGGCATCGCCTTGATCGCAGCGTGGGTTGCCTTGGGGCTGTCAGGCGAGTTTGCGCAGTATGGTGCCGACGGCGCGTTGCGCGACGCGTTGGTGAGTGCGCATGGCTGGATCGGCGTGGGTCTGCTGCTTCCTTTCGTTTGGCATGTTGTTCGACGGCACGGGTCGAAGCAGCCGGTCGCCAGCGTTCAGTAGGAGATCGCCCAGCCCGCCGTATCCACGCGAACATGTGGGCGCCCAACCGCCTTCAAGGCGTGCGCTGCAAAGCGCTGCGCCCACTCGTCGTGGTTCGCGAAGCGACTCTCCCCACCGTATTTCGCGACGTTCAGGATCTGATCCACGATCAGGAGCTTGCCCATCGGGTTGCTCGGCGTGCATTCGAGTTCAACGAACTCGCGGTCGAACCACTGGCGTGGGGCGCGGCCATCCAGCGCGTCGAGCGCGTTGTCGTCAACCTGGAATTCGTAATCACGACCGTCGCCAAAACTCACGATCAGGGTGTTCATCGCTGAGGCCTTTTCGTATGCAAGGCTGCCATTCTGCTACGGACGGCCTGGCAGTGATGGCCTTCTTTGTCCGCGTTCGGACACTCATGCCTGACGGGTCGCTACAGCAGCGGGCTGGCAAGGTGCGCGGCGTTCTCGGCAAGCCGAGCGCGGGTGCTGCGGCGTGCCCAGCGTTGCGGATCGACGCCGCGTGATCCGCTTTCATATTCAGATTGCAACGCGCGTAGCGCCTGAGTGAAGTGCGGGTCATAGACGACCAGCGTGACTTCGAAGTTGAGGCGGAAGCTCCGGATATCGAGATTGGTCGTGCCAAACAGCGAGAGACTGCCGTCGACCGTAACGCTCTTGGTATGCAGGAGTCCGCCATGGAATTGCAGGATGCGGACGCCGGCCGCCAGAAGCGGTTCAAAGAACCAGCGACTGGCATGGCGTACCAGGATCGAATCGATCCGCGCCGGCACGATGACCGTGACCCGCACGCCGCGCAGGGCAGCCGCCTCGAGGGCAAGGAAGAGTGGCTCGTCGGGCACGAAGTAGGGCGTGGTCAGCACGATTTCGTCCCGTGCGCCGTAGAGCGTGGCGAGAAAGAGTCGTTGGGCGCCTTCGCCTTCGAACCCAGGGCCTGACGGGAGTACCTGAACCTCGGCGCCATCGTCGAATCGCGTACCGACTGCGTTGGCCAACCCCGGTGCGACGCTTGCGATTGCGTCGCCTGTTTCGATGCACCAGTCCCACAGAACGATGCCAGCGAGCATTTCAACCACCGGGCCTTCGATTCGCGCCATCGCGTCGACCCATTTGCCGACGCCCGCGTCTTGCTTGAAGCAGCCGGGATCGACAAGGTTCAGACTGCCAGTCCAGCCCATCGTGCCGTCGATCACAACGATCTTGCGGTGCAGGCGCAGATCGAATCGAACAAACGCAGCGCGTAGCAAGCCAACGGACAAGGTTTCGACGACGGTGACGCCGCCGCCGCGGAGTCGGGCTGGCCAGGGGCTGCGAAAGAAGGCCGCGCTGCCGACCGCATCCAGTAGTACACGGCAGGTGACGCCTCGCGCAGCGGCATTGATCAGGGCTTCGGCAACAAGGTCGGCATCGCCGCCGGGGTGCCAGATGTAGAACTCCATCAGCACGGTATGGCGTGCAGCGTTGATATCGCCAGCGATGGCGCGGAGTATGGCCGACGAGTCGCTGCGCAGCTCCAGGCGATTGCCAATCGTCGAGGGTAGGCCTGCCGCGCCTTGGGCTGTGCGCCGGATGCTGAACCAACGGTCGCCATTGTCGTGTGGGCTCAGCATGCCCGGGGGGAGCTGGCGCACCCAGTCTTCGAGCACGGGCATCAGTGCGCGGGCGTGGCTACCGCGTCGCCGGCCAAGTTGGCGCTCGCCGATCAGCAGGTACATCACGGCACCAAAGTAGGGGACACCGAGTATCAACAGCAACCAAGCCAGCGTCGTCGACGGTGGGTGTCGTTGCATCAGCGCACGCACCGCAAACGCGGCGGTGATCGCAATGTGGGCGGCTGCGGCTAGGCTCCCGAGGTGGGCAGTTAGAGTCATCGATGCGCGTGTCAGACGGCATGGCAGTGAGCAAGCATAGCCGAGCTGCTTTGCCGCGACACGGTCCCGGCAAAACGGTGCCGCCTTTGACACGCGCAATCGCGTACCGCGATGCTATCCTCCGGCGCTGTGTGATCCGCAATCACGTCTCATTTTCGGAGCCTGTCTGTCATGCAAATGCGCCCCATTGTCGTGTGCGCCGCGTTGGCGCTGGCTGCGTCGCCCGTTGGTGCCGCACCGGCTTCCATGAACTTCACTGCCGCTTGGACCAACATTTTCGAGACCGATCTTGGGCAAGGCGGTACGGTTGGCTTATCGGGGCTGACCGTCACAGGCGGCGCGAACTGGGGGCTCTCTCAAACCTCGTCGCTTGGTGTGCAGGCGCGCGTGGACGTCGACAACTGGCAGTTCGACAAACCGGTTGGCTTCGGTGGTTTGACCCCGTGGCAGGCAACCAACCGCTTCTCGCTCAGTGTGCCTTACTCGATGCGCCTTGATGGTGGCTGGAACGTTGCGCTGACACCCAGCATCGAGAGTAATGGCGAGGAAGGGGCCTCGAGTTCGAAGACACTCGCCTACGGCATGACCGGGATGGTGATGAAGGGCTTTGCGCAAGACAAGGTCATTGGTTTGGGCGTTGCGGTGTTTCGTAACATCGAAGAGACACGCTTCTTCCCATTTTTCGTCGTCGACTGGAAGCTGGCGGAAAACTGGCGCCTCTCCAACCCGCTGCAAGTCAGCCCCTCGGGCCCGGCCGGCTTGATGCTGTCCTACCAGCTCTCGCCGCAGTGGGAACTGGGTGCCGGCGCGGCCTACCGCTCCTACCGTTTCAGGCTCGCGAACGACAATCCTGTCGCAAGCGAGGGCGTGGGGGAAGCGGACTACATGCCGGTCTTCGCGCAGGCCACATATCGAGGCCTGGGCGGCTGGCGTTTCGACCTCTACGGCGGAGCAATGACCAGCGGTCGTCTGAAGGTCATGGATCGCAGCGGCGACAACGACATCGCCAAAGATGATGTGAAGACCGCCCCGGCATTGGCGGCGTCTTTTTCGACGCGGTTCTAGGCTCCGAATCGCGGCCTGAGAGTTGGCCTCGCCACAGAGAAGGCGCAGGGTGCTTGATTTCGCCCTGCGCCTTCCGATCAAATGGGCGGGGTGCTAGCTCAAGGCATCTCTTCGTACAACGGCAGCGTCAAGAACTCGGTGAAGTCGGCGCGGGTGCTCATGTCCTCGAAGATCTGCGCGGCGCGCTCATAGGTGGCGGTGTTTTCACCTTGTGCGCTGACCGCTTTGCAGACTTTGCCAAGTTCATCGGCCGTGAGGGTACGTACCAACTCGGCTGTAACTTTGCGGCCGTCTTCGAGCACGCCCTTGGGTGAGCGGATCCATTGCCACACCTGTGAGCGTGAGATCTCGGCAGTAGCGGCATCTTCCATCAGGTTGTGGATGGGTACGCAGCCGTTACCGGCAAGCCAGCTGCCAAGGTAGTGGATGCCAACGTTGATGTTGTTGCGCAGGCCCGCTTCGGTGATGGGGGCTTCCGGCTGGAAGTTGAGCAGATCACTGGCGGTGACGCTGACGTCGTTGCGCTTCTTGTCGATCTGGTTGGGTTTGTCGCCCAGCACTGCCTTGAACTCCGCCATGGCTGCCTCGACCAGCCCCGGGTGCGCAACCCAGCCTCCGTCGTAGCCGTCCGTCGCATCCCGCCTTTTGTCATTGATGATGCCTTGCATCGCGATGGCGTTCTTTTCCGGATCATTCTTGATCGGGATGAGTGCGGACATGCCGCCAATGGCTGGTGCGTTGCGTTGGTGGCAGGTTTTGAGCAGCAACAGGGCGTAGGCGCGCATGAAGGGCGTCGTCATGGTGATCTTGCTGCGGTCTGCGAGGCAGAAGTTCTTGTCGACCTTGAACTTCTTGATGCAGGAGAAGATGTAGTCCCACCGCCCGGCGTTCAGGCCGGCGGAGTGCTCACGCAATTCGTAGAGGATCTCGTCCATCTCGAACGATGCGAGGATCGTTTCGATCAACACCGTGGCTTTGATCGTGCCGCGCGGGATGCCGAGCTCATCCTGAGCGAGGCAGAAGATGTCATTCCACAGCCGGGCCTCCAGGTGCGACTCCATCTTCGGCAGATAGAAGTAGGGCCCTGCGCCGCGGGCAAGCTGTTCCTTCGCGTTGTGAAACAGGAAGAGGCCAAAGTCGAAAATGCCGCCGGAGACGCGCTGACCGTCCACCAGCACATGCTTTTCGTCGAGATGCCAGCCGCGCGGTCGCACCACCAGCGTGGCGACTTTGTCCTTGAGCGCATAGCGCTTGCCGTTTGAATCGAAGTCAATCTGGCGGCGGATCGCGTCATAGAGATTGATCTGGCCTTGGATCTGATTCTCCCAAACCGGCGAGTTCGAATCCTCGAAGTCCGTCATGTAGCTGTCGGCTCCCGAGTTCAGCGCGTTGATGATCATCTTGCGCTCGACCGGGCCGGTGATTTCCACCCGGCGACACTCAAGCGCCTTCGGAATTGGAGCAATCGTCCAGTTGCCTTCGCGGATGTGCCGCGTCTCGGGCAGGAAGTCGGGGCGCTCGCCTTCGTCCAGGCGTTTCGTGCGTTCGATGCGCGCGGCAAGCAGTTGTTGGCGGCGGCTTTCAAACGAGCGGTGCAGTTTGGCTACAAACGCAAGCGCGTCGGGCGTGAGAATCGCCTCGAATGCCTGCGTCACAGGGGCGTTGATCTGCATGCCGGCGGGCAACTGAAGGGCCATGGTTGTCTCCTTGTCTTCTAGATCGGAATCTTCACTGCTTGCCGGGCTGCTTGCCGGCAACGTATTCAAGTAGGTCGCTGAGTGAGCGCCCTACTGCGTTCGGTGCGACATCAAGGTGTTCGTGCGGTTGCCCTGTCCGGTTGCACCAGAATGTGTTGAATCCGAACCAGCCGGCACCGGCTGCGTCCCAGCCGTTCGAAGAAACGAACAGGATCTCTTTGGCCGAGCGTTTCAGGGCCGAGGTGCCAAGCGCGTAGGCGGTGGGCGATGTCTTGTAAGCGCCCACGGCGTCGACCGACAGCACGTGGTCGAGTAGCGGTGCGATACCGGCGCTTTTGAGCGCGATATCGAGCATCTGCTGCGTACCGTTCGACAGGGTGCCGAGTGTCAGCCCGTGTTCCCGCAGCCGCTTGAGCGTCGGCTTCACATCCGGGAAGGCTGCGAGGCATGCGTACTGATTCATTAGGCGATCGCGCTGCTGGGGGGTGAGCCCTAGGTCGAGACGTTCGACGGCAAATTCCAGCGCATCCCGTGTCACTTCCCAAAACGGCTTGTACCGCCCCGCCAGCGTTCTAAGCTGGGTGTACTCGATCTGCTTCTGCCGCCACAGTGTTGATAGTTCTGCCCCCCGCCCAGGGGCGAGTTGCTCGGCCAGCACGGCGACGGAATGAACGTCGAACAGCGTGCCGTAAGCATCGAACAGGACGGCTGAATACCGCATCGCTTCCCCCGAAAAAGCAGCCGCCGCCTCCCGTCCCCCCGGCGAGAGGCGGCGCTGCGCAGGTCAATGCGCAAGCTGCACTGATAGTCTATTCGTGCTTAAATGAAGTTGTAACCGCTATAGCAGTCAATTGATTTTTGTGTTTTGGTAATGAATGCCTAAGTCCGTGACCTCGAATCCGCAGCCCTGGTACTGGCGCTCAAATGCGCTGTCGAATCCCAACGTCCAAACTGAATCCACAGCTTGCCGATCCAACGGATCCCAGTGGCGCGCAAACGCCGTAAAC
>JAJZLD010000207.1 GCA_021803785.1 Pseudomonadota bacterium
GCGTTTGTCGGAACTGGTGCGCCACCCGAAGTTCCGCAATCGTGCACTGGTGCTTGCGTTCGAAGGGGCGGACGCAGCTGGCAAGGGCGGCGCGATCCGGCGCGTGACGGCGGCGATCGACGCGCGGCAGTTCCAGATTGTGCCGGTTGCTGCGCCGACGGACGAAGAACGTGCGCAGCCCTACCTGTGGCGCTTCTGGCGCCATGTGCCGCGCAAGGGGCGGATCACGATCTTCGATCGCACCTGGTATGGCCGGGTGTTGGTCGAGCGGGTGGAAGGCTTCTGTGCCGAGGCCGACTGGCTGCGTGCCTATGCGGAAATCAACGACTTCGAGCACGCGCTCGACGTGGCTGGCGTGATCGTCGTGAAGTTCTGGCTGCAAATCGACGCCGATGAGCAGCTACGCCGCTTCAACGAACGCGAGGCGACCGACTTCAAGCGTTTCAAGATCACCGAAGAAGACTGGCGCAACCGCGAAAAGTGGGATGCCTACCGCGAAGCGGTGTGCGACATGGTGGACCGCACCAGCACCGGCCAGGCGCCCTGGACGCTGGTTGAGGCCAACGACAAGAAGTACGCGCGCATCAAGGTGCTCAAGACGGTGTGCCAGCGCCTGGAGAAAGAACTCGGCCTCTGATCGCCGCGACACCACTCGCCAGCGGCGCACCGCAACGACGCGCGCCGTTTCCTTTTCGCCGGGGGCAGCCCTTGAGGCGGGCGGCGTGGGCTGCCGCAGATGCCGAGTGCGTTCGGGTGCTCCGTGCGTGGGATATCGCGGGGTGGGCTTGGTGCCGCCTGCAACGCGCTGGCGCTGCATCGATCACCCGCATAGAGCCGCCGGCTTTCGGCGACGCCGCCGTGCGGGACGATTTCAGATTGCGGCGTGATCCGCGATGCGGTGGCGTGCGACGCTACGCAGCGTGAGCACCAGCCCCAGCGCGACCAGCGTCAGACCCACGACCAGACCAATCCAGAAACCATACACGCCGGTGACCGGGTAGGCGCCGAGTCCGTGATAGCCGAGTCGCGCACCGAGCGGGATCGCGATCAGCCAAAACGCACCGATCATCAGCCACATCGGCATCATCGTGACCTTGTAGCCGCGCAGTGCGCCGACCGCGCAGACCTGTGCGGCATCCGAAAACTGCCACACTGCGGCGAACAGCAGCAGCGTGGAGGCGATTGCCTGTACGGCAGCGTCCGGTGTGTAGAGCGCGACGATCGCTTCGCGCCCGAGCAACACCACGGGCACCATCGCAGCCGCGATCAGCAGCCCGATCAGCACGCCGCTCCAGGCGATGAAGCGGGCGCCGCGCGGGTCGCCGCCGCCGAGCGCCTGGCCGACGCGGATCGAGATGGCGGTGGAGAGCCCCAGCGGCAACATGAACACCAGTGACGCGAAGTTCAGCGCGACCTGGTGCGCGGCGATCTGCACCGCACCGAAGCGGCCAATCAACAGCGCCACGCCGGCGAACGCGGACACTTCAGCCAGCATTGCCGCGCCCATCGGCAGCCCGAGCTTGAGCAGGTTCTTCTGCCGCGGCCAGTGCGGCCAGCTCCAGCCCTGCCACAGGAAGACCTCGCGGTAGATGCGTGCCCGCGCGGTGTACAGCGCCATCATCGCCAGACCGGCCCACATGCCGATGCCGGTCGCCCAGCCGCAGCCGACCCCGCCCAGTGCGGGCAGACCAAGGTGACCGTAGATCAGTACCCAGTTGAGGAAGAAGTTGAGGGCGAGTCCGAGCGCGCCGAACACCATCAGCGGGCGTGTGTGGTTAATGCTGGCGGAGTAGAAGCCCAGCGTGCGCGTCAGCAGTGCAGCGGGCAGGCCCAGCACGATGCCCCACAGGAACTGTGTGACCTTGGCCGCCAGCCCCGCCTCGATCTGCGCGGCGGCCAGCACAGCGGGCACTGCCGGCATCAACAGGAAGGGAATGCCCCCCGAAATGCCGGCAAGCCACAGCCCTTCGCGGGTGTCGGCGATGATGCCGGCTTTGTCTCCCGCGCCGTGATGATGTGCCACGACCGGGCTCAGCGCTTGCGAGATGCCGAGCAGGGACAGGAACACCGGCGCCCACAGCGCCACGCCCAGCCCCACCACCGCCTGGTCTTCGGCCCCGGCGTGGCCAGCCATCACGGTGTCCATCAAACCCATCAGGATGTACACCATCTGCGCGGCCACCAGCGGGCCGGTGAGGCGCAGCAGTTGGCGGGATTCGGACAGGAAGCGGGGCAGGCGATGCATGAGGAACCGAGGCTGGCAAAGGCGGCAGTGTAGCGGCCCGCTGTATCCGGCTTGTATCGCCGGCGCGCAGCGAACGGGTCGAAACCGCGCTACGCTGTTGCGAATCGCAATCGAAGCATGGAGATGGCACCCGTATGCGCAGCTACCCCGCCAACAGCCCGCAGGCCGCAGCGCGCCTGATCAGCCTCGCCATACTCGCCGACGGCAAGCTGCACGAGAGCGAGATCGCGCTGATCGACCAGCACATGATCCACGATGCGGTCGGCTTGTCGCGCGACGAATTCGTCCAGGTGCTGCTCGATTGCTGCCGCGACTTGGTCGACGAGGCCGAGCAGTCGCGCGTGCATCTGCTCGAGGACGCGCGCATCGACCGGCTTGCCGCCGATATCACACGCCCGGCGCTGCGCCGCACCGTGTGTTCCGCGATTCTCGTGATGGCCAAGTCGGACGGGCGGGTCACCGTTGGCGAGCAGCGCTTGCTGCGGCAACTGATGCAGCGCTGGGGCCTGTCGATCGACGCGCTGTCGGAGTAGTTCCGGGCGTTTGCCAATAATCAGGGCGCTGAAACCCGCGAACCCTGTAAAATCACGCTTTTGCCCCGATCCGGCGGTTCGGCCGCCCTGGACCCATGAGCGTGAAACCCACCTTTCAGGAAGTGATCCTGCGTCTCCAGAAGTTCTGGAGCGAACACGGCTGTGCCTTGCTGCAACCCTACGACATGGAGGTCGGCGCTGGCACCAGCCACACCGCCACCTTCCTGCGGGCGATCGGCCCCGAGCCGTGGAACGCCGCATATGTGCAGCCTTCGCGCCGCCCCAAGGACGGCCGCTACGGCGAGAACCCCAACCGCCTGCAGCATTACTACCAGTACCAGGTGGTATTGAAGCCGTCGCCGCTCGCGATCCAGGAGCTCTATATCGAGTCGCTGCGCGCACTGGGCATCAACACCAACGAACACGACATCCGTTTCGTCGAGGACGACTGGGAGAACCCGACGCTGGGTGCTTGGGGTCTCGGCTGGGAAGTTTGGCTCGATGGCATGGAAGTCACGCAGTTCACCTACTTCCAGCAGGTCGGTGGCCTCGAATGCAAGCCGGTGCTGGGCGAGATCACCTACGGTCTCGAGCGCCTGACGATGTACCTGCAGGACTGCGAGAACGTCTACGACTTGGTGTGGACGCCGGGCGTGACCTACGGCGACGTGTATCACCAGAACGAGGTCGAGCAGTCGACCTACAACTTCGAGCACTCGAACGTCGACTTCCTTTTCAGCCAGTTCGCGAACTACGAGTCCGAAGCCAAGCGCCTGATCGACGCCGGTCTCGCGCTGCCAGCCTATGAGATGGCCTTGAAGAGCGCGCACACCTTCAACTTGCTCGATGCGCGCGGCGCGATCTCGGTCACTGAGCGGGCCGCCTACATCGGCCGCATCCGTGCCAACTCGCGCCTGGTTGCGCAGGCCTACCTCGCCTCGCGCGATCGCCTCGGCTTCCCGATGGCCAAGCTCGACGACCCGAAGCTGCGTGTGCTGCTGGGCGAAGAGGAATGCCAGCGCATTGAGGCCGTGCGCGCCGAGCTCGCTGCCCGCCGCGCGTAAGCGACATCCGAACATCGAATCCTGGAGGGGCACGCTCGCCGTGCCCGGATCAACATGCAAGACACTCTGCTCGTAGAACTGCTGACCGAGGAACTGCCGCCCAAGGCGCTTGCGCGGCTCGGCGAGGCTTTCGCTGACGGCATCGTCAAGGGGCTGGTGGCCCACAAGCTGGTGGGCGCTGCGCCCGAATTCCACACCTTTGCGTCGCCGCGCCGCCTGGCCGTCACCGTGAGCGGTGTTGCCGCGCAGGCAGCCGATGCGCAGGTGCGCGAGAAGATCATGCCGGTCAGCGTCGCGCTGACGGCCGACGGCACGCCGTCGCCCGCGCTGCTGAAGAAGCTCGAAGCAAAGGGCATCTGCGCCGATGCTGTGGCGAGCTTCGAGCGCGCGATGGACGGCAAGAGCGAAACCTTCTTCCACACGATGACCGTGCCGGGCGCGGCGCTGGATGCGGTACTCGCCGGCATCGTCGCTGAATCCGTGAAGAAGCTGCCGATTCCCAAGGTGATGCGCTGGGGCGATTCGACGCACCAGTTCGTGCGCCCGGTGCATGGCCTGATCCAACTGCACGGTAGCCGTGTGGTGCCGGGTGAAGTGCTGGGCCTGGCGGCCGGCAACTCCACGCGCGGCCATCGCTTCATGGGCGAGGGCGTGGTCAAGGTGGAGTCCGCCGAAGCCTACGCCCGCATACTGTTCGAGAAAGGCTCGGTCGTCGCCTCGTTCGAGGCCCGCCGCAGCCTGATCGCGCATGAGCTGGCGAAAGCTGCCGCGCAGGTCGGCGCGCATCCGGTGGAAGACGCCGCGCTGCTCGACGAAGTCACGGCGCTGGTCGAGCACCCGACGGTCTATGTTGGCGAGTTCGAAGCCGAGTTCCTCGCGGTGCCACAGGAATGCCTGATCCTGACGATGAAACAAAACCAGAAGTACTTCCCGCTTCTGGACGCGGCCGGCAAGCTCATCAACAAGCTCCTGATCGTCGCCAACATCAAGGCCGACATCGCCGACAACATCACTGGCGGTAACGCCCGCGTGGTGCGCGCGCGCCTGTCGGACGCGAAGTTCTTCTTCGACACCGACCGCAAGGCGACGCTCGATTCGCGCCTGCCGCGCCTGGCTGACGTCGTCTATCACAACAAGCTCGGCTCGGTGCTGGATCGCATTGGCCGACTCGAAGCGCTGGCCGGCAAGATCGCTGCACGCCTGCATGCCGACGTCGCCGCCGCGCAGCGCGCCGCACGCCTGGCAAAAGCCGACCTCGTTACCGAGATGGTCGGCGAGTTCCCTGAGTTGCAGGGCATCATGGGCGAGTACTACGCCCGTCACGATGGCGAGGGCGAAGTCGTCGCCAAAGCGATCGAGCAGCATTACCACCCGCGCTTTGCCGGTGACAGCCTGCCGCAGGGCAACGTCGCCTGCGCGGTCGCGCTGGCCGACAAGCTCGACGCGCTGGTGGGCTTCTACGCGATCGGCGAGAGGCCGACCGGCGACAAGGATCCCTTCGGCCTGCGTCGTGCAGCATTGGGCGCCTTGCGTATCCTGATCGAAACGGAATTGCCGCTCGAGCTTGATGTGCTGCTGGCGGATGCGGCAGCGGGCTTTGCGGCCGAGCACAACGCGGCTGCGGCGATCCCGGCACTGGTCGAGTTCATCGGCGAGCGCCTGCGTAACCTGTTGCGCGAACAAGGTACGCCGGTCGAGCAGGTCGATGCCGTGCTCGCCGCGTTGCCGAGCCGTGTCGCGGACGTGCCAGCCAAACTCGCCGCAGTGGCCGAGTTCGTCGCGTTGCCGGAAGCGGCGGCGCTGGCGGCGGCCAACAAACGGATCGTGAACATCCTGAAGAAGGCTGAGGGCGCGATCGGCGAAATCGACGTTGCGCTGCTCGTCGAGCCGGCGGAAAAGGCGCTCGCGCATGCGGTGATTGAAGCTGCACCGCTGCAACGTTCGCTGCTCGAAAATGCCGACTACACAGGATCGCTCAAGGCGCTGGCTGGCCTGCGCGGTGCGGTCGACACCTTCTTCGAAGAAGTCATGGTGAATCACGAAGAGCCGCTGATCCGTGCCAACCGTCTGGCGCTGCTCAAGCAACTCGCGGGCATGATGAACGCGGTGGCGGATATCTCGCGCCTGTCGGTCTGATCGCGTAGGGTGTTTAAGCAAAAAGAAGGGCGGCCAAGTGGCCGCCCGTGTTCTTTGGAGCGACATGTGGGCAGG
>JAJZLD010000208.1 GCA_021803785.1 Pseudomonadota bacterium
CCTTTGGCGCGCCGCCAGCGCCTTGCGTCTTGCTTCACCCATTGGGTGAGTATGCCAAGCACTCCCAACTGCGCGCCACTGCTGGCGTTTCAACCCATCGGAGGGCTTGAAATGCCGGATCTAGGCTCAAGCGCGCCAAAGATTGCGGCGTGACGGAAACGCTTGGAAATGCCACGCGCATCAAAGCCGAAAACGCCGTTTTCTTGCGCAAGGGTGTCGGAACACGACATGGATCACCTCTTGGGGTTCGTTGGGGTGCAGCCAGTTTCGCGGCCACACGACTTTGTTTCCTTGAGCCGGAACAAGCGGCCGGACGCACAGTCAGGGATAATGCACACCCAGTTTCCGCGGCAAGCGTCTATACCCAGAAGAGCGCACGCCCTGCAAGGACTACCCCCATGCAAACAAAATCCCCCCCGCGCCTCGCGGCAGAAGCCCTCGCCTTTTTCCTCGACTTCGACGGCACCCTGGTTCCGTTCGACAAACCCGACGAAACCGTGCCTTTGGTCGACGACGGTCTGCGCTCCTTGCTGACCGAACTGCGCAACCGTGCTGACGGCGCGCTGGCGATCGTGAGCGGCCGCAGCATCGAAGTCATCGACAATCTCTTTGAACCGCTGCGCCTGGCCGCTGCGGGCGAGCATGGCGCCGAATGGCGCTTCACGCCCCACGCCACGCGCGAGCAACTCGTGCCGCCGCCGGGCCTCGTCACGGCCCACGCCGCTTGCGAGCAATTCGCCAACCTCACGCTCGGCGTGCGTTTCGAGCGCAAGGCCTTGTCGATGGTGCTGCACTTCCATCGACATCCTGAGCTGCGCGAGGCCGCAGCCAAGGCGGCTGAATCGGGCTGCCTGCCCGGCAGCGGCGTGCGCGTCATGCACGCCCGCGGCATGGTCGAAGTCAAGCCGGAGGAAGCGAGCAAGGGCGCGGCGATCAACCGTTTCATGCAGGCCTTCCCCTTCGCCGGGCGCAAGCCGGTCTTCATCGGCGACGACATCACCGACGAAGATGGCTTCCTCGCCGTCAATGCGTTGGACGGCATCTCGATCAAGGTCGGCCCAGGCAATTCGCATGCACGCTATCGCCTGCCCGACGAAGATGCGGTGCGCGACTGGCTGGAACAGTTGCTCGATTGAGCGTGGCGCAGGCCGTCGCACCGGAATCCCGCCTGCACATCTGGCAGGGGGACATCACCACCCTGGCGTTCGACGCCATCGTCAATGCCGCCAACAGCAGCCTGCTAGGCGGCGGAGGCGTGGACGGCGCGATCCACCGCGCGGCCGGCCCGCAGTTGCGACAGTATTGCGCGAACCTGGACGGATGCCCGACTGGCCAAGCCCGCATCACGCCCGGGTTTCGCTTGCCGGCTCGCCACGTACTGCACACCGTAGGCCCCATTTGGCGCGGCGGATCGCACGGCGAGCCCGGTCTGCTGGCAGCCTGCTTCCGAGCCTGCTTGGCGCTGGCCAACCAGCATCAGCTCAACACCATTGCGTTTCCGGCAATCAGTTGCGGCAGCTACGGCTACCCACCCGAACTCGCGGCACCGATCGCGGTCGAGGAGTCGCTGACTGCGCTGGCGTGCCGCGATAAGCTTCAGATCACGCTTGTCGCGTTTGACGCCGAAATGGTCAAACACTTCGCCACTGCACTGGCTTGCCAACGCGGCGCTCAGGGCCAGAAGCGCTGATTGCGACAACCCCGCGAGGCAAGCGCCGCGCGCATGCTCGACGAACAGGCCAGTTACCAGACGGTGCTGCCGCCACTGCGCGGCACGGAGTCGTCCGCCGATCCGCTTGGCGGGCAACTGGATTTGGTGCGCTTCAAGCTCGATCAGCGTACTGCGGATTTCGACCCGCCGCGCGGGCGGATGCGCAGCGGCTCGCTTTGCTGCCGTCTAATCAGTCTTCGAGTTCGGCCTTGGCGGCCTCGACATCGAGCCGTTCCATCGCCTCGACCGCTTCGCACGCAGCCGCCTCGGCGTAAAGATCCTCAGCCTGCTTCATCTTGCTCTTCCCAAAGAGCATGACAAGACCATTGGCCATCTCCATGCGGGCAATCGCCGAGAACGGAATCAGCTCAAGCGCGGTCTCGAAATGTTCGACGGCGCTGTCCTTCTTGGCGCCATAAGTCAGGTTGCCGACCAGCGAACCTACCTTGTCGATGACTTCGGCCTGGAAGGCACCGAGCGCGATATGCGCCTCCGCGTGATCCGGCTCGAGCTCAAGCGTCTTCTCGAGGCTGGCGCGGATCTTCCCGCCAAGACCCTTGGCCAGCGCTTCGCCGACCGAGATCAGCTGGCTGTAGCGCCCTAGCGCGTAAGCATGGAAGTACCAAGCGTTGGCGGCGTCAGGCATGGCTTTTTGCTGAAGCTCGGCGCGTTCGATGATCTGCTGGAAAAGTTCACTCTTTTCGTCATCGTCATCAACGAGATAGGTGGCGTAGATCATCGCGGCCTTGTTGGCGGCAGAGATGCCGGCGTCGCCCGCCTTCAAGCCCAGCGCCACGGCTTGCGCAAAATCGCCGGCGTGGTAGGCCCGCCAGGCGTCCTGCACCTCGGCGGATTCCGGCCAGGGCTCGCGGTCACCCTGATGAAGGCGGGCCCAGTTCTTCTTCAGGGCATCGCCTGCGTAGCTATACTTTTTTTCGGGATACGGAAACTTGCGCCAGCCTTGCGTACTCATGGTGGTCTCCTCCTCAGTTTTTCAGGTACTCGCGCGACAGGGCCTCGAAATGCTCGCGCGACAGCCCCCTTAGATACGGCGCCACCAGAGCCATCACTTGGTAGGCGCCGCGTGTAAATCCTACCCCTTCGATCTTGCCGCGCGGATCACGCGCGTACTCAAAACTCAGCCAGAAGGTCGACAGCACGACCATGTTCACGGCAAGCGTCTGGATCTCGGCCTTGGTGGCCTCCATCTCGCCATTGCTGACAAGACCCTCGCACAAGGCTGCGGCGGTGCGGCCCTTGTGGGCGAGGATCGCGCGCAAGTGGGTTTCGAGCAATCGGTTGCGCGACAACAGATCGGCCAGGTCGCGATAGAGAAAGCGGTACTTCCAGATCAGCTCGAACAGCAGATGCAGGAAGAGCCAGATGTCCTCCACCGTACTGCGTCCGCCCGCCGGTGCGGCCAGCGTCGCGGTGATTTCGCGCTCGAACTGGCCGAAGAGTTCCTCAAGCAGTTCGTCCTTGCTATGAAAGTGGTAGTAGAGATTTCCCGGCGAGATATCGAGCTCGTCAGCGATCGTGGTGGTGCTGACGTTGTGCTCGCCGTAGTCGTTGAAAAGCCGCAGGCTGGCCTCAAGAATCCGCTCGCGAGTGCGCCGTTTCGGCTTGCGCTCCATACCCCTCCTCCCCCAAGTCAGGAACGCAAGCGTATCACCGCGCCATCGGAACCGCGTTTGCGTGACAACAAAATGTCGTGGTCAAGCCGACGTCTTGGGATGTGCGAATGGTGCTCAAACTTTCTTCGCCTTGATCCATGCATCCAACTCGTCGAGCGCGTGCTGCAGCGTCACCGTAACACGCGCCAGCCCCCGCACCGGCTCGAGCGAAGGTAGCTTGTCGTTGAGCAAGCTGCGATGCGGGTCGCGCAATACCTCGGTGCGCAACCGGATGCCGTGCCGGGCGAGAATTGGCCGCAACATGTGGCGCCGCCGCCAAAGGTCACGTCGCGTCATTTGATAAGCGTGCTCGCACAGTGTGTGGCGATCGCGATAGCTGAAGACGTTGGTGAAGAACATCGCGGCATCATCCGCATGCGGCTCAAACAGCAGCACATCGGCATCCGGATACTGGTGCTGGTAGCGGTCCATGCCGGTACGCATTCGCGAATGAATGATGGCGCGGAAGGTCTGCGACAACACCACCGGAAGGCCGCCTTCGACCAGCCGATGGCGCTCCTTGCCACCGCGCTTTTCAGCCAGCTGCGCATCGAACGGCACCAGCGGGTTGATGCACAACACCAGCTTCGCGCCATGCTTGAGGGCGACCGAGGCATGCAACGTCTTGATCAGCGCGCCGTCCACGAAATAGCGGCCACGCACCCGCACCGGCGGAAACAGGCCCGGCAGTGCCGAGCTCGCCTGCACCGCGCGGGAGATCGGCACGTCCTCCCAGCCCTCGGCACCGAACGGCACCGATTCGCCCGAATCGAGATCGGTCGCGACAATGAAAAGCTGGTTCCGCAGCTTGCGAAAGTCATTCGTGCGACCGGGCGCGCGGAAGAGCTGCGCGAGAAAGCGCCCGATGCCGGCGTTGTTGAACACGCCGGTGGGCAATGCGCGGCCGAGTCGCGCGAAGGATTCGTAGAGGCCGCGATCGAACGGGTCTGAGAGAAACTGCTTGAGCGACCTCCAAAGCAGCGGCGGCACCCTGCTTGCGCGATTCCAGTACTCGCGGAAGGCGGGCTTGAGCAGCAGATCCGGATCGAAGATCTCCTCGCTCTTGCCATTGTCGATCAGCATGTGCGTCAAGCGCGCCGGCGAGATGCCGTTGGCCAGCGCCGCAGCGATGAAACTGCCAGAGCTGACCCCCACGTAGATATCCGCCGCGTTGAAATCCAGGCCTTCCATCGACTCGGCCAGCGCGGCAATCGCGCCCACCTCGTAGATGCCGCCCAGCGGCCCGCCCCCGGCCAGGGCGATGCCAATCTTGCTGGTCGTCGCGTTGTTATCGGCGTTCATGTTGGTCCCTCCGCCTTGTTGCCGCAGCCGATGTGCGCAGGCTTGCTGCGCAAACACGGCTGCAAGCGTGACGAGGCCGTGGCTCCATCCAGGCAGCCACGGCCTCGGCCGGATCCGGCGACGACACTGCCGTCACCGGACTTCCGGCAGGAGCCGCGCCAGCTGCGGCTCCGAAACTGACCCGGATTACTCGGCAGCCTTGGCGACGGCGCGGCGACGTGCCGGTTTTTCTTCGCCGCCAACTTCAACCGCCTCGGCTTCCTCGGTGAGCTTTTGAACCAGCGCGGACAGTTCGGCAACCCGCTTGGTCAGCTTGTCGATATCCTTCTTGGTCGGCACACCGAGGCTCGACAGTGCGCGCGAGACGCGCTCTTCGAACACGTTCTCGAGCTTGTCCCAAGCGCCAGCCATCTTGCCCGCTGCGTCGGCGATCTTCGCGTCGGCTTCCTTCTTGGTACGAGCCTGGATGACTTCGCCTTCCTTCACGAGTGCTTCAAATACCTTGTTGCCCTCTTCCTGGGCTTTTGCGAAGGCGCCAAGGCCGGCCAACCAGATCTGGCTGGCGGAATCCTTGATAGTTTGCGCGAGTTGGCTATCAGCACCGGAGAGCGACTTGAGTTTCTTGACCATGATGAACTCCTTCTAGATCGGTTTGCCTGTCATGCCGCCCTTGAGTCCGAAGGCTTATGTCGAGCGGCCAGTTCTTGTTACGGTTTCAGTGTAGGGATTCGTTCTAGAGGGCACACACTAATACCCTAGGGAGCCCAGTCTAAAAACCGAGCAGCCGATCTGCATAAACAGGGTGTCGCCCCCCGAAAACACGGATCAGTTGATCCAGATCCGACAACCATGTCCAGACAGTGAAGTCTTGCGCTTGCACCTACACGCGCCTCGGTTAGCATCACGAAATTCCGGCCTCGGGGGATGGCCGGCCGGCAGAAGAATTTTGAAAACAGCGGAGGGAAACATGAATTACTTCATTACTGGCGCAACTGGCTTCATCGGACGCCGATTGGTTCGCAAACTGCTCGAGCGGCCGGAAGGCACAATTTTCTTCCTCGCACGCAAAGAAGAAGCAGAGCTGATCGAAACCTTGCGCAGCGAATACTGGTCTGCCGGTGGCGACCGGGTCGTAGCGATTTTCGGTGACCTACGCGAAGACGGTCTCGGTGTCACGAAAACCGACCTGCGTCAGCTCAAGAACAAGATCACGCATTTCTTCCACCTCGCTGCGATCTACGACCTGAAGGCAAGCGCCGAAATCCAACAGAAGGTGAACGTGGAGGGCACCCGCCGCGTCGTGCAATTCGCCGAGGCGCTCGGCGCCAAGCACTTCCACCTGTTCAG
>JAJZLD010000209.1 GCA_021803785.1 Pseudomonadota bacterium
CTGCGCGGCGAACTGGTCGGCAGTGGCGAGCACGCGGCCATCGGCCAGCATCGGCTTGATCGCGGAGATGTTGTCGTAACGGACCTTGATGCCGGTTTCCTTCTCGAAGTTCTTGAGCGTGTCTTCCGCGATGTAATCCGACCAGTTGTAGACGTTCAGGACCTTTTCTTCTTCCGCATGCGCCGCAAAAGCCAGCGCAACACACACGCCCACCGCACATCGCTTGAGGACGCGGTTCGAGAACACTTTCATTGGAAGCCTCCTGGTGGCTGGGAAACGAGTGACTGAATGACGCTTCATCTTTGCGAGCTGAGGGGGCGGCTGTTTCACGGCAACGCCCCGCTCTGACGCATGTCACGAACTTAGCAAAAATCGGACCCGTGCACCTGCACAAAATGCAGCCGCACTCAGATCCAGTTGCGTTGCTTGAGGTCTTCGTAGGTTTTGTCGAGACAACTGCGGATCAGACCGACCATTTCATCGATCTGCGCCTTAGTAATCACCAGCGGTGGCGCAATGATCATCCGATCGCCAACCGCCCGCATGATCATGCCGTTGCCGAACATGTGGCCGCGGCAGACCATGCCCACCTCCAGTGCTGGATCGAAGGCTTCCTGCGTCGTTTTGTTCTTCACAAGCACCAAACCGGCAACCAGGCCGCAGGTTTCTGCGATACCCACAAGTGGGTGGTCGACCAGGGCTTCAAATTTTTCCTTGAGGTAGGGACCCGTCTCTTCGCGCACTCGCTCGACCAGGTGCTCGCGGCGAATGATCTCGATGTTTTTCAGCGCCACGGCGCAGGCAACCGGGTGCCCGGAATAGGTGTAGCCGTGGTTGAACTCGCCACCTTTTTCCAGCAACACCTTTGCGATGCGATCGCCGACCATGACGCCCCCAAGTGGCACATAGCCCGAGGTCACGCCCTTGGCGAAGGTCATCAGATCCGGCTTGTAGCCGAACTTCTCGCAGCCCCACCATTCACCCAGCCGGCCAAAGCCGCAGATGACCTCGTCCGAAACCAGCAAAATTCCGTACTTGTCACAGATGCGCTGGATCTCGGGCCAATAGGTCTTGGGCGGAATGATCACGCCACCGGCGCCCTGCACCGGCTCGCCGATAAAAGCGGCCACCTTGTCGGCACCAATTTCAAGGATCTTCTCTTCCAGCCAGCCCGCCGCCTTCAAGCCGAAGGCCTCCGGGTCCATGTCGCGACCGTTCTCGTACCAATAGGGCTGCTCGATATGCACGATATTGGGGATAGGCAGATCCCCTTGTGCGTGCATGCCGCTCATGCCACCAAGCGATGCACCACACATCGTCGAACCGTGATACGCGTTATGACGGCTGATGATTACCTTGCGCTGCGGTTGCTCCAAGAGATCCCAGTAACGGCGCACCATACGTACCACCGTGTCGTTACCCTCCGAGCCGGAGCCGGAGAAGAATACGTGGTTGAACTGCGGTGGCGTCACCTCGGTCAGCAGTTTGGCAAGCTGCGCGGCGGGTACATTGGTGGTCTGGAAAAAGCTGTTGTAGTACGGCATCTCAAGCAGTTGCTTGTAGGCCGCGTCGGCAAGTTCCTTGCGCCCGTAACCGACGTTCACACACCAGAGCCCGGACATGCCATCAAGGATCCTGTGCCCCTCAGAATCCCACACATAGATCCCTTCCCCCTTCACCATCACGCGCGCGCCTTTTTGGCCGAGCGCCTGGTTGTCAGTGAAGGGATGCAGGTAGTGCGCACCGTCGATCGCCTGGATCGCCTTGGTATCCACCCGGGTGTTTTCATTCATGTTCATGGTTTCGTGTTCCTTCGAATGCTCTCGCAGACAAGACGGCGCCCTTTGTGCGCCGCGCCGGCGCGCCTTTGCAGCGTCAATCACACATGCAGCAACAGGTGTTCGCGTTCCCAAGGGCTGATCACGCGCATGAACTCTTCGTATTCGTGATCCTTCACTGCCGAATACACGGTTACGAAGCGGTCGCCGATCACCTTGCGCAGCGGCTCGCAGCCACGCAACAGGTCTAGCGCTTCAGCCAGGCTGCGCGGCAGCTGGTAGTCCGAGTCATACGCGCTGCCGCTGGCTTCCGCTGTCGGTTCGATCTGTTCCTTGATGCCGAGGTAGCCGCAGGCCAGCGTAGCGGCGAAGGCAAGATAGGGATTCGCGTCGGCACCGATCACGCGGTTTTCCACGCGACGGTTCTTCGGGTCGGAATGCGGTACGCGAAGGCCGACGGTGCGGTTGTCTGCACCCCACTGCACATTGATCGGCGCAGCGGTGTGTCTTACCAGGCGACGATAGGAATTGACGTACGGCGCCATCAGCGCCATGCAGGCCGGCAGGTACTTCTGCAACCCGCCGATGTAGTGATAGAAGGCCTTCGAGGCAGTGCCGTCCGGGTTGCTGAAGATGTTCTCGCCGGTCTTTGCGTCCACCACGCTCTGGTGCACATGCATCGCCGACCCCGGCTCGCCCGCCATCGGCTTGGCCATGAAGGTGGCGTACATGTCGTGGCGCAGCGCGGTTTCACGCAGCGTGCGTTTGAAGAAGAACACCTTGTCAGCAAGACCGAGCGGCTCGTTGTGGAGGAAGTTGATCTCCATCTGGCCGGCGCCGATTTCGTGGATCAGCGTATCGACGTCCAGCTCCATCGCGTCGCAGTAGTCGTAGATATCCTCGAAAAGCGGGTCGAACTCGTTCACCGCATCGATCGAGTAGGCCTGGCGGCTGGTCTCGGATCGGCCACTGCGGCCGACTGGCGGACGCAGCGGAATATCCGGGTCCGGCGCGCGGGCGATCAGGTAGAACTCCAACTCCGGCGCGATCACCGGCTTCCAGCCCATCTCGGTGTAGAGGTCGCGTACATGGCGCAATACGCTGCGCGGCGCAAAATCCACCAGGGTGCCATTCGAGAAGTAGCAGTCGTGGATGACCTGCGCAGTCGGGTCTGCTGCCCACGGCACCAGGCGAACCGTAGCCGGGTCGGGCAGCAAGACCATGTCGCGATCGTTACCCGAAATCACATCGTTGTAACCTTCATCCTTGTCCGGGTACTCGCCGGTCACAGTACCCGCCACAACAGCCTCGGGCAGGCGCATGCCGCGGTCCTGGGTGAACTTCTCGCGCGGCAGGATCTTGCCGCGCGCCACACCGGTCAGGTCGGGCACCAGACATTCAAGTTCGGTCACGCGCTTCTCGTCGAGCCAGCGCTCCATGTCCTGATGGGAAAAGTTTTCACGCAAAGTCATAGTCGGTCTCGGTGGTTTCGTCGCATGCGGCGATCGGCCCCTCGCTGGGGTTCGGGCTCGCCGCCAGCCCGCTGGCGGGCATCCGCCCCTAAGGCAGGTAGGCCAACCAGACGACGAATCGGGATTCACGGTTCATCACGCACTCCGCGCCAGCATCCGTTTGCGACAGGCCTCGCCAAACGCAGCAAAGATCCGGGTCGACACGGGGTTCTCGGCAGCCTTCCATTCCGGGTGCCATTGCACACCTAGGGCGAACGCCTCGGCCGCTGCCACCCGGAAGGCCTCAACCAGACCGTCATCCGCCAGCGCCTCAGCCACCAGGCCATCCGCAAGCCGATCGATCCCCTGGCCGTGCACAGAATTCACGCCAACGCGCGTGGCGCCGACGATCTGCGCGAGCCGGCCCGACAAGGTGACCGGATGGGCTTCGCCGTACTGCACATCGAGCGAAGCCGTCTTGTCCTCGCGGTGGTCCATGTAGCCGGGCGTCTCATGCACCGCCTGATGAAGCGAGCCACCCAGCGCAACGTTCATTTCCTGAAAGCCGCGGCAGATTGCGAACAGCGGCACGCCACGCGCGATCGCACGGCGGGTCAGCGGCAGCGTCACCGCGTCGCGCGCAGGGTCGAGCGGCAGCGCCGGATTTCGCACCGGCTGATCAAAATGCGCCGGATGCACGTTGGAGACAGAACCGGTCAGCATTACGCCATCTGCGATATCCAGCAGCGCATCGAGATCAGGCGTATCGCCCAGCACCGGAATCAGCAGCGGCTGGCAATCGGCGACCACCGCCACAGCATCGAGGTACTTCTTGCCGACTGCATTGAATGGATGCGCGCCGAGCATCTTGCTGCAGGCGGGAACGAGGACGATTGGCTTCTTCATCGGCAGAGGTAGTGGTCAGAATTCGGCGTGGTAGGTGTAACCCAGCTCACGCGCCACGGCCTCGCAGGTCACCTTTCCGCGATGGATATTCAGGCCGTTGCGCAAGTGGTGGTTATCCTGCAAGGCGCGGCGATAGCCCTTGTTCGCGAGTTGGAGCACAAAGGGCAAGGTGGCGTTGGTCAGCGCGAGCGTTGAGGTACGCGCAACGCCGCCGGGCATATTGGCGACGCAGTAATGCACCACGCCATCGACGATGTAGGTCGGCTCCTGATGGGTTGTCGCATGCGTGGTTTCGGCGCAACCGCCCTGATCCACCGCGACGTCGACAATCACCGAGCCGGGCTTCATCAGCGCGAGCATCTCGCGCGTGATCAGCTTTGGCGCAGCCGCGCCGGGAATCAACACCGCACCGATCACCAGATCCGCTTCGCGCAGCGCGTCTTCGAGGTTCGCGCGGTTTGAGTAAAGCGTCTGCAGACGCGGGCCGTAAAGAGCGTCGAGTTCCTTGAGCCGGTTGAGCGACACGTCGAGAATCGTAACTTGCGCGCCGATTCCCATCGCGACACGCGCCGCATTCACACCGACCACACCGCCGCCCACGACCAGCACCTTGGCGGCGGGCACGCCGGGCACGCCAGGCAGCAACACGCCAGAACCACCTTGCGACTTTTCCAGCGCCTTGGCGCCAGCCTGAATCGCCATGCGGCCCGCAACTTCGCTCATCGGCGCCAGCAAGGGCAAGCCCCCGCGGTCATCGGTCACCGTTTCGTAGGCGATCGCAACTGCGTCCGATTCCACCAGCAGGCGTGTTTGCTCCGGATCCGGAGCGAGGTGCAAATACGTGAAGAGCACCTGACCGGGCCGTAGCGCGCGACACTCGTCCGGCTGCGGCTCCTTGACCTTGACCACCATCTCCGCCTGTGCAAATACGCTGGCAGCATCTGGCGCGATACGCGCCCCGACGGCTTCGTACTGCGCATCGCTGAACCCGACCCCAGCCCCCGCCTGAGTCTGCACCAGCACCTGATGGCCATTTCGCACCAACTCCGCGGCCCCCGCCGGCGTCAGGCCGACGCGGTACTCGTGGTTCTTGATTTCCTTGGTTACGCCTACAAGCATGGTCTCCCCCCTCGCTCGCCCGTCGCACACCACCTACGTAGTGTGGTCGCAGAACCCTCCAATTGGTAGTGACAATGTAACGCGCTTTGGTATTATTGAAAGCACCACTTTTTCGTTTTCGACGGTGCCACCGTGAGATCTCTGCCAATTTCCGATCTAATTCTGGCCGAAATGGATCAGAGCGCCCACGCCGGAAACGTGCCGCGTCATCGTCGTTTGTACGAGGCGATACGCAGCGCAATCCTCTCCCGCCGCCTTCCTGTTGGCAGCAAACTGCCTTCAACACGAGATCTTGCAAGGGATTTAGGACTTTCAAGGAACACCGTCGTGGCGGCGTTCGAGCAATTGCTCGCCGAAGGCTATGTCAGCTCCCGTACCGGCAGCGGCACTTTCGTGGCGGACACATTGCCCGAACCAGCGACCGAAGAATTGGCACCAGAGCGACAATCAAGAAATTCGCATCACAATGGTGCCATTGCACTGCAGCATGCACCACAAGAAGGCGCCACTGCTGCCGTGGGTGCCACGCTATCGGTTCGTGGCCGCCGTGTCGCGGACCATGCGGCCGGGCACCGCTACGAGATCCAGCCCTTCGTGCCCGGCGACGACGATTTCTCAGTCTTCCCGATCAAGCTCTGGCAACGCCTGCAAAACAAATACTGGCGAGAGGCGCGACCGGAGCTGCTGGACTACGGCCAGAACGGCGGCTACCTGCCACGACGAGGTGGTGCTG
>JAJZLD010000210.1 GCA_021803785.1 Pseudomonadota bacterium
CCGTGGGTGGTTTCGGTCATGCGGCCACTCCAACTCGGACAGGTCGACCATCGATACCACGGCGCTGCGCTGCCCCTTGCGTGTCAGCACGCCTTGGCGACGGCGCTCATAGATCAATCTGCACATCGTTTCGGAAGCCAGGCCGGTGATGTCGGCCATGTCGCAATGCTTGAAGTAACACAAAACACGGGCTGCCTGATCTAGCGCCTCCATCACCCAATTGCCGCGAATGGCTTCGGCGGTTCAACCCATTTTGCGCCGCAGGATTGCGCTGACTTGGTCAACCACAAGCGCGAGCGCCAGCATGGCGCAGATGACACTGCAGGCATTGTCGAGGCGGAACAGCGAGAGCTCGTAATAGAGCAATTGGCCCAGCCCCCCAGCCCCAACAAAGCCCATCACCGCCGCCATGCGGATATTGATCTCCCAGCGGTAGAGCGTGTAGGCAAGCCATTGAGGCGCTACTTCCGGCAGCGCGCCATAGAGGAACGCGAGGGCGCGCGGGGCGCCGCTGAGCTTAAGTGCAGCCTCGGCTGCCGGCGGCGCGTTCTCAAGTGCTTCTGCGTAGAGCCGACCGAGTACGCCGCCGGTATGCAATGCAAGGGCGAGCGCACCCGCGAAGGGGCCTAGCCCTGCCGCGAGCACCGTGATCGTTGCCCAAACCAGCTCGGGTACTGCCCGCAGCAGATTCAGGACGAAGCGGGTCAGTGTTTTGGCTACGGCACCGGTGCGACCTGCAGCCGGCAGGGCTAGCGCGATGCCGACAAGCGCGGCGAGCGCGGTGCCGACCAGGGACGTGGCCAGTGTTTCGACGGCCCCGCTGCCGATCTTTGCCAGCAGTGTGGCGTCGTGGGCCGGCGGCAGGAACTCGCGAAGAAAGCGCGCAATGTCGCTGCCCGCGCGATCGCCGAACAGCGCACCGAGATCGAGCCCGATATGGCGCCACGATGCCAGGCAGGCCAAGGCGGCGATCAGGCCAAACGCCCAGCCGTTCAGCGCCCGCCAGCGGCCATCCTTGCGGGTGTTGGCCATCCAGCGGCGCAGCAAGCCAGACAGGGCATCGGCGAACAGCACCAGCAGAAGGAAAGCAGTCAGGATGCTGGCGATCTCGCCGCCGTTGAAGGCTTTCATCGACTGGTCCATCAACTGGCCAAGGCCGCCCGCGCCGACCAGCCCCATTACCACAGCGGCACGCAGTGCGCATTCCCAACGATAAACGGTGTAGGACAGCAGCTCGGCTGCGGCAACGGGTAGCAAGCCGTACATCAACGCGTCGAGACGGCTGCCGCCGGCGGCAAGGATCGCCTTGGCGGGCCGGCGGTCGGCGGAGTCGAGGATCTCGCCGAACACTTTGGCGAGCATGCCGCCGTAGGTTAGCGCGAGTGCAAGTACGGCGGCACTAGGCCCGAGGCCGAACACGCGCACAAAAAGCAAAGCCCATACAAGCTCAGGAACGCCACGCAGCAGCAGGGTCAGCGCGCGCAGCACTTGTCGCAATGCAGGGCGCCACAGGCCGCTTGGCGACGGACCGATCGCGGTGACGGAGAGTGCGGCGGTGCTGCCGATGGCGAGCGGTATCGCTATCAGCAATGCGAGCAGCGTGCCGACCGTGGCGATTGCGAGCGTCTGGAGCACAGCGTCGCCGAGCAGGCCGAGGAAGAAGCTGTCGTGCGCGAGCGGCCAGAAGCCAGCGACAAAGCTGCTGACGACGCGCAGGTTGGCGGGCTCCACCAGCGCCGCGGGGTTGACGCCGGCGACATGACCGATCGGCCAAGCCAGCATGAGCGCCAGCATGCTGAGCAGCAGCCGTTGCGTGAGCGCAGGATCTCGCATGTCGCGGTTCAGCAGCATGGCAGGCCGGTTGCGCTGACGCGCGGCGTCACGACGTGGGTGGCACCTGGCTCGCCCGGCGTAACTCGTTCCGATGCGTAGAGCGACTTGAGGTCGTCTTCGCTTACCGCGCTGGCGGGCTTGTCGAATGCGATGCGGCCATCGCGCACGCCGACAATGCGCGGAAAGCGCGCGAGCGCGAGTTCCACTGCGTGAAGGCTGGCGATCAGCGTGGCGCCGCGGTTGCGTGCGTCGTCGCAAAGCACGGCGAGCGTGTGATCTGCGAGGGAAGGGTCAAGTGCTGAAACCGGTTCGTCCGCCAGAATCAAAGCGGGTGCCTGGTACAGCACGCGTGCGATGCCGACGCGCTGAAGCTGTCCGCCAGAGAGTTGGTCGCAGCGCTCGAAGAGCTTGTCCTGCAGGTCGACGCGTTCAAGCGCTGTGCGCGCTCCGGCAATGTCTTGCGGAACGAGCAATGACAGCAACGACTTCCACGCGGGCCAACAGCCCAAGCGCCCGGCCAGTGTTGCGGTAACGACACGTTGCCGCGGTGGCAGCGGGGGCGCCTGATGCACGGTGCCGATTCGGCTGCGCAAGCTGCGCAGGGCCGCGCGGCTGATCTGCCATGGCTGTACGCGGCCGATCTCGATGTTGCCGCTGCTCGGGCGCAGGGCGGTGCCGAGGCAGCGCAGCAGGCTTGTCTTGCCGGCGCCTGAGGGGCCGATGATTGCGACCCGTTCGCCTGCGGCAATATCGAGGTCTACGCCGGCCAGGCCAGGCTGATCTGCGCCGTAATCGATGCGCAGAGCCGAAATACGAAGGTCCATGAGAGGCTACCGGACTCTGGGAAAAACGAAGCCCGGCCGCACTGAACGCGGCCGGGACGGGGCAGGCCGTTAGCGCAGCAGGCCGGCGGCGTGGGCGGCCTGTTCGATGCTATGGTAGTTCTCTGGTTTGGTCGGCACGAAGCGGGTGGCGCGTTGCAGCGCCATGATTTCCTTGTGCTCCGGGTTGGTCGGGTCGAGCTTGAGAAAGGCGTCACGAAGTTTCTTCACGACTGCCGGATCAAGGTCTCCGCGCACTGTCCAGTTGTAGTCAAAGTAGGCTGGCGTGGTGGTGAATACGCGCACCTTGCTGGTATCAACCTTGCCACTCTCGACCAGCTTGTCCCACACCGAAGCGTTCAGCACGCCTGCGTCTGCGCGGCCCGAGGCCACGAAGGCCACGGTGGCGTCATGCGCGCCGGAGAACGCAACGGTCTTGAAGTCCTTCTCCGGCGTAAGGCCGGCCTGCATCAGGAAGTAGCGCGGCATCAAGTGGCCGGACGTCGACGAGGGCGAGCCGAATGCGAAAGTCTTGCCCTTGAGGTCAGCGAAGGACTTGATCGCCGGGTCCGCAGTGATGAAGCGGCTGGTGAACTTCTCGTCTTCCGCGCGCTGCACCAGCGGAATTGCAGTGCCACCGGTGCGCAGCTTTGCTTGCACGAAGGTAAAGCCACCCAGCCACGCCATGTCGATGCGTTTGGCTGCCAGCGCTTCCACCACGCCGGCGTAGTCGGTAACAGGCACGAAACTCACCGGCATGCCAATTTCTTTCTCGAGATACTTGCCGAGCGGCGCGAATTTGCGCTGCAGTTCGGTGGGTGCTTCGTCCGGGATGGCCGAAACCTTGAGTTCCTTCATCTGAGCGAAGGCGGGGAGGGCGAGCGAGGCAAAGGCGAACGCTGCCAGACCACGCAGGGCGTGGCGACGGAAATGGGTCAGCATGTTGGCTCCAGAAAAACCACCTCGGCACGGGGCCATGCGCCGGGGTTTACGCGTTGGGATCTTGCTTCGGTGCGGTACTCAGACCGCGCGGGCGGATTATACCGGGCGCCACAAGCGAACAAGGCGCCGCAGTAGCGCCTTGTTTGTGGGCCGAGCGTGCGGGCTTACTTGTTGGGAGTGCCGCCTACGATAAGCCGCTGCTCCTTGAGGGCACCGATTACGATCTTCGCCAGTTCGGCGGTTGATTTCTGGATGCTGGCCGGATCGGTCGTCTCGCTTAGTCCGGACCACATGACTTTGCCTTCCAGTGCGGGCCACAGGTTGGTCTCTATCGTCACCACATCGTACTGGTAGAGGCGTGGTTCGCTGATTATTGCGCCGGCGCCGTAGTAGCCCCAGAAGCTGCGGTAGCCATAACCGTAGGCGGGCATCATTGTCATCGTGCCGGGCGAATACTGGGTACGTTTTTCCACCCGCAAGGCGCGCGCCACCAGAATGCCGTCGGCACCGCTTTTGGCGACGGCCTCGCGCATCTCTTCAACATTGCGCTGCGGTTTGTCGGGCAGCAGGCGATAGCCCGGGATCGCTTCGACACCGGCATCGGACAGCGCCTTGGCGAAGTTATCCTCGAACACACGGCGGGCCGCGATTTCGTCCGAAACGCCGATCACGACCAGTTTTTTGAGCGGCGGGCCGGCGTAGTCAATGTCGCGCCAGGCACTCGTCAGCCGGGTCGATGCACAGCCGGCCAGGATCAGCATCGCTACAAGGCCAATCGCCGCTCGGCGGGCCAGCGTCGGTAAGTCTGCGTTCATCGCGTGGGCCTCCGCGGATTGTGATGTGTCGAGTATCCCGCCTGCGTCGGGCACCGACAAGGCTTGTTGCTGCCGTAACATGCGAACTCTGTATCCGAGTGTTACCCGCATGCTCAAGCTGCTCCACCTGGACGATGACCTCGTCGCAATCGACAAACCGCCTGGTCTGCTCGTGCACCGTTCGATGCTGGATCGCCACGAGACCCGCTTCGCGGTGCAGCTACTGCGTGACCAGATTGGCCGCCGCGTGATTCCGGTGCACCGGCTCGACAAGGGCACATCCGGCGTGCTGGTGTTTGCGTTCGAACGCGAGACTGCCGCGGCGCTGGCTGCGCAGTTCGAAACGCGGGCGGTGGAGAAACGCTACCTCGCGGTGGTGCGCGGCTGGCCGGCGGAGTCGGGAGTGATCGAACATCCGCTCAAGATCGTACGTGACGAGTACGAGCTGCCGATCGACGGCCTGGCGCCACCTCAGGAGGCCCGCACAGCATTCCGGCGCCTCGCCACGATCGAACTACCGGTGCCCGACGATCGACACCCCACCAGCCGCTATGCGTGGCTTGAACTGGCGCCCGAGACGGGCCGACGCCACCAGATCCGGCGTCATCTCAAGCACATCTCGCATCCAGTGATCGGCGACGCCACCTACGGCAAGGGGCGGCACAACCGCATGTTCGCCGATCAGCTCGGCTGCGCGCGGCTGCTGCTGCACTGCGCGGCGATGACGCTGCAACACCCTCGCAGCGGACAGTCGCTCGCCCTGCGCGCGGAGGTGAGCGGTGACTACCAGCGTCTGCTCGAACGCTTCGGATGGGATCGCGAACTGCTTGACGTCGCCGGCGCGCCTAGCGACCCAGAATCCCCTTGAGCAGATCGAGCGCGCCGGGGCTTTGCTGCGTGAGGCTTCTGGCCCGACTCTTCGGCGCGCATCGCGTCAGCCACGCCAGGCATGCCCAGCATCGTATTCGCGACGGATTTGACCCGGATCCGCACCGACCACTCCGGTTCCCATGCGATCTTCGGATCGCTCGGGCGCGGTGGGTAGGCGACCGAGGCCTCGTTGCCGTAGGCGATCATCCGAAGCATTGCGCCCTTGTCGCCGAACACCTCCTTCGGGATCGCGCATTTCTGCGTGCTGGGGGGTAGCAGCACCTTCTCGCCGAGCCAGCGGTCGACGGCAGGGTTGGTCTGGTAGTCCATCAGGCCAAAGCCCGTTTCCGGTACCTCGCTGGACGACCAGAACACCATTTCCTGCTCGCCGCGGGCGCCCATCGCTGAGAGGAAGTAGGCGCGCGCCGTTGGCAATGCGGCCCACTCAAGCTGGGTGGCGTTACCGCTGTCGCGCTGTTTCAGGTCAATGGCCGGCATGAAGTCCTGCTGCGCGCCAATCGGGAAGCGGAAGCTCTCCGGTACGCCGTCGCCGCTGAAAGCGTGCTCGCCAACCAGCGACGCGCCCTCAGGTACTTTTCGCGTGTCGCGCGCGTTTGGCCATACCGGTTTGCCGGCACCCTGGTGGGCGCCGCGCTGCGTGGCACGCCGTGCCTGGAAGAATTTG
>JAJZLD010000211.1 GCA_021803785.1 Pseudomonadota bacterium
CGCCAGCGATGGCCAGGGCGAGCAGCCAGCCCCAGTTGCGCAGGAAATCCGATACGACGATCAATGCGCGGGTGAGCCAGGGCAAAGTCTGCTTGCTGCTCTGGAACACGCCGACGACCTGCGGCACCACATATGTCAGCAGGCCGATCACAACCATCAGCGCCACCGCGGCGACGATGGCCGGGTAGATCAGGGCCTGCAGCGTCTTGCGTCGCAACTCGTCGCGCCGCTCGAGGTAGTCGGCAAGCTGGTTCATCACCGTGGCGAGTTCGCCGGACTTTTCACCGGCAGCCACCGAGGCGCGATAGATCGTCGGGAACGAGGTGGCGTGGCGATCCAGCGCTGCACGCAAAGAGTAACCCGCCAGGATCTCGCTGCGCACGCCCGCCAACACCTGCCGCGTTGCTTCGCGCTCGGCCTGATCGCCGAGGGCCAAGAGCGCCTGTTCGACGGTGAGGCCGGAGGTCAGGAGTGCCGCCCATTGGCGCGTGAGCAGCACGAGTTCAGACTCTCGCAGCGTGCGTGTCGAGCCGAGGCCCGACTTTTTGCTGCCGCTGGCCGCCACTTCGAGCGGGAACAGGCCGCGCTCACGCAACTGCGTACGTGCCGAGCGCGCGCTGTCGGCTTCAATGATGCCGCTGAGGTTGCGACCGTCGGCGTCGACCGCGCGGTACTGGAATGCCGCCATCGTGCCGCCCTCAGTCGCGCGTCACGCGCAGCAGTTCTTGCGCCGAGGTGATGCCCTCTGCCAGCAGCCGCATGCCGTCTTCGCGCAGCGTTCGCAGGCCGCTATGGCGGGCCACGTTGCGCAGATCGTTCTCGGACGCGCGATCGTGCACCAAGCGCTGCACCGAGTCGTCGACCGTCAGCATCTCGTAGACGCCGGTACGCCCGCTGTAGCCAGTCTGGCCACAGGCGCTGCAGCCAACTGCATGCCACAGCGTGGGCGGGCAGCCTTCGCCAACCGCTTGCCGATCGGCGTCGTCCGCCGGCCGCGCTTGGCGGCAATGCGGGCAGAGGCGACGCACCAGTCGTTGCGCGAGCACGCCGCGCAGCGTGGAGGCCAGCAGGAAAGGCTCCACGCCCATGTCGATCAGCCGTGTCACAGCCGACGGCGCGTCATTCGTGTGCAAGGTGGCGAGCACCATGTGACCGGTCAGCGAGGCTTGCACAGCGATCTGCGCGGTTTCCAGATCGCGGATCTCACCGATCATGATGACATCCGGATCCTGGCGCAGGATCGAGCGCAGCGCCCGTGCAAACGTCAGATCAATCCGAGCGTTGACCTGGATCTGGCCGACCCCGGCGAGGTCGTATTCGACAGGGTCTTCCACCGTCACGATGTTGAGCGTGCGGCCGTCGAGCGTGCGCAAGGCGGCATACAGCGTGGTGGTCTTGCCGGAGCCGGTCGGGCCGGTGACGAGCAGGATGCCGTGCGGCTGCGAAAGGATGCTGTCGAACGTTTTGCGGGTGGTCTCGGCCATGCCGAGGGCGTTGAGGCCGAACTGCGTGGCATCCTTGTCTAGCAGGCGCAGCACGATACGCTCGCCATGCGAGGTGGGCAGGGTCGACACGCGCACATCGATCTGGCGGCCGGCAAGACGCACACCGATGCGCCCGTCCTGAGGCAAGCGCTTCTCGGCGATGTCGAGGCTGGCCATGATCTTGATACGCGACGACATCGCGGCGTGCAGCGCCCGATGCGGCCTTGCGATTTCGACCAGAACGCCGTCGCGGCGTAACCGGACTACCGAGTACGTTTCGTAGGGCTCGATGTGAATGTCAGACGCCCGCTCACGCACCGCTTGTGTAAGTAGCGTGTTGATCATGCGGATGATCGGCGCGTCGTCCTCCGCCTCGAGCAGGTCCTCGACGGGCGGGAGCTCCTGCATTAACTGCGAGACGTCGATGTCCTGACCCACGTCCGCGGCCACCTCGGCAGCGTTGCTTTCGCCCTGGCTGTAAATCTCGGAGAGTCGAGCCTCAAACGCGCCGCGCCCAATCGGTGTGATCTTCAGCGGGCGTGCGGTCAGCCTGCGGACCTCTGCCAGTGCGACGGGGTTCACATCCTCGCGTGCAATGACTTCGGCGCTGTCGTCCGAGACTTCGCCGAGCAACACGCCGTTGGCCCGCGCGAAGGCGTAGGGTAGGCGGGGGAGTGGCGCGTTCATTTTGTTGCGCTGGTCGGGGCTGAACTCGAATCAGCCTCCGCAGCCGTTGCCGGCGCGGCGGCTGGCATCAGCGAGCGAGCAGGCAGTTGAGGCGGCGCGCCGTCATCCGGCATCAGATAGTTGCGCGTGGTGCCCGGCTGGCGCTGGAGGCCGAGAATTTCGTCGTAGCGCTCGTGCGTGAAGCTGCGGGCGTCCGCCTCGCTGCGAACGATCTTCGGGCGCAGGAAAACCACAAGATTGGTCTTCTTGCGCGAGCGCGTGTCGTAACGGAACAGGCTGCCGATGATCGGGATGTTGCCGAGATACGGCACCTTGTCCGCCCCATCCTGCGATTCGTCCTGAATTAGGCCGCCCAGCGCGATGATCGAACCGTCATCGACAATCACATTGGTGTCGATCGAGCGCTTCTTGGTGGTCGGGCCGGCCGCGGTGGTCGCCTTGACGGTCGAGTTCTCCTCGGAGATCAGCATCCGGATCGATCCGCCCTCAGAGATCTGTGGCTTGATCTTCAAGGTCAAGCCGACGTCTTTTCGTTCAATCGTCTGGAACGGATTGCTCGGTGTCGTGCCGCCGCCGGTATTGCTGTACTGGCCGGTCAGGAAGGGCAGGTTTTCGGCAACGACAATCTTGGCCTCTTCGTTGTCGAGGGTCAGCAGGGTTGGTGTCGAGAGGATGTTAGCCTTGCTCTGCGACTCAAGGAAGCGCGCCAGCACCTGCAGGTTCAGGATATCGCCGATGCCTGGAATGTTGACCTTGCCCGAGCCCACCAGCACGTTCAATCCCGCGCCAAGCAGGCTTTCAGTGCCTGCGGACGCCCCCAGCAAGGAAGGCTTTGCACCGGTGAAGTTCGTGCCGCCGCCGACGAAGCTACCGTCGTTGCCTGGCTTCTCTCCGGCGAACCATTGAACGCCAAATTCGGCCGCATTCTCCGAGCTCATCTCGGCGATCAGCGCTTCGACGTAGACCTGCGCCCGGCGGCGATCGAGCTGATCGATCACTTTGCGCAAGTTGTTGTAGACCGGCTCAGGCGCAGTAATGATCAGCGCGTTGTTTGTCGTGTCGGCCTGAATCATGCCGCCACCGCTCGGCGTGCCGGCGGTGTTGGTACTCGAACTGGAAAATGAGCTGCTGTTGCCTTGATTGCCCTGAGCGTTTCCGGACGGCGTGCTCGATGTCGCCAGCGAGCTGGAGGTGTCGCCCGTCATGATCGCGCGCAGTGTTTGTGCGACCTTGGCGGCTTCTGCATTCTTCAGGTAGACGACCCGGATGTTCCCGGCCGCGCCGGGCTGGTCGAGCGCCGTCACCAATTGCCGGACCGTTGCGAGCTTGGACGGATTGTCGCTCCGCACCAGCAGGCTGTTGGTGCGGTTGTCCGCCTGGACGCTGATCTTCTGGCTCGGGTCGCCACCACCGGCGCCCTGATCGGCGAGAAGCCGGTTGATCGACTGCGCCAGATCAAGTGCGGACGCGTTTTGCACTGGGATTACGCGGATGTCGCCCTGCGGCACATCGATTGACGCAAGGACTTGCCCGATACGCGCGATGTTTTCCGCGTAATCGGTGACGATTAGCGTGTTATTGCCTGGATAGGCTGTAACCGTGTTGTTGGGCGATACCAGAGGGCGAATCACTGGCACCAGCTGAGCCGCAGATTCGTGACGCACCTGGAATATCTGCGTCACGATTCGATCGCCCACCGCCGTGGTTTTGCGGCCGCTCGGGACTGCATGCAGTTTGGCATCGACCTCGGGAAGGATTTTTACCACCCCGTTTGATTCGACCGCTGTGTAGCCCTGCATCCGCAAGGCCGAAAGCAGGATCTGATAGGTCAGCTCTTTCGGCACAGGGGTCTGTGTCGTGATGTTCAGCGTGCCACGGACGCGCGGGTCAACCAGAAAGTTCTTGCCTGTAATCTTGCTGATCGCACGGATCACCGCGTCAATCTCCGCGTTTACGAAGTTCAGCGCGACGGTCTCGCCTTCTGCCGCCGTGGCGGGTGCGACCTGAGCGGCAAGGTTGGCTGCAATGATTAGTGCGACGATGCTTCGCCGGGCAAAGTTCGAGTGGATCATGGGTTCGGTTGATTCTCGGGGCTGCTGACGGGCTGTACTTGTGGGGCTTCACCCGCCATGCCGGGGGCGCCGCGCTGGGGTTGCATGCTCGGTGGCTGTCCGCCGGCTTGGTTGAACTGATACTGAACCTGAGGCGGCAGCCCGGGGGGCGTTGCGGGCAGGGGGGTTGCACCTCCGGCTTGCCGCGGCGCTTCGCTCAACATGATCCGCTCGCGAGCGCCGCTCCGTTCGATTTCGACACTATCGGGCAAAACGCTGACCAGTTTGACCCCAGGCGCAATTTCGTCGCCCAGCACGAAGCCTTGCGCGGGCTTGCCGTCTTCAGCGATCACCGCCCAGCCCGGGCTCTTGCGCGAATGGGCGGCTACGCCGACCAAGGTGTAGCGGCTTGCAGTAACGACCTGCTGTTGGACGATCGCCTCGCCAAAAAAATGGCGGGTGCCGATTTCCCGTGCGGCGGTTGATGGGTCTGTTGCGAGTTGATTGGGGGCGGAGGCGGCTGGCGGCGCCGACAATCGCCAATACCAGTTCGCGGCAAACCAAGCCCACAGCGCAATGGCTGCCAACCAAAGCAGGCCGGTTCCCGCGACAGGGGCAATTGATTGGAGGCGGCGAATCGGGAGGGCGGGCACTTAGGTGAATCCCTTCGTATGCTCTGGCACAAAAACCGACGAATCGTACGCGAGCGCGTTGCGAGTTTGAAGCATCATCGTTGTCGGGTTTCGCGTCATCACCGCTTGCTACAAAAAAATTGACCGGATCGACCCAAGGGTCGTCCGGTCCAACGGCTGCGCGTAATGAAAAGCTTGCGTACCGTTTCCGATACGCCGCGACAGGTCTTGAGCTCGGTGCAGTCCGGATCCGAAGGGGAGGAGGGTGAGGCTGGCAACACTTGCAGCATAAGTGTGCTGCAACTGCCCGTGTAGCGGCTTCGAGTGCCCGGGGGGGGCGTGTTCGAAGCGCCTCGCGAATCCTTCGTGACCGTGCAACAAGTTGCGCGTTCGGGATGAATACTCGTCCGCAGTGGCGCTCAAGTCTTGATCGGGATTGCTGTTGATGGTTATTGCGCTGCAGCAACGGCTGCGGGCTGCTGTGGGCAGAAGCTTGGCGGGGAATTGTCAGGGCTTTGGGGGCTCGTGCTCACCCCCAAAGTCCAGTCGTTCAGAAATTGCTTTTGATGTTTCTTGCGCCCGGGTGTTTTGGGGCTAGTCGACGGCTACTTGAGCGCGAGCCAGTAGTCGATTTCCGGATCGGCCGAAAACGGCGAGTGCGTGGTCTCGAAGGTGAAGTAGGCAGGTTGGTCTGCGACCGCAAAGTGGCTGTCGGGAAGCCAGGCGCCAAAGATGTACTGCAGCGTGTATTCCCACGTTTGCCCTGCACCGCGGTGGTGGAAGCGCGCTTCGCGACAGGGGGGGCGCATTAGTGCGACGACGCCTTCAGGCAGGCCGGCGAACTCCGTCACCTCCACGCACGCCATGACGTAGCCCTGGATGCTTCGTTCGTCGGCCGCAACAATGTCGCTGCACAGACCGGCGAGCGTGTTGGCCCGGACTGGTATGCGCGCGATCAACGGTTCAAACGTCTTCCAGGCTTCCGATCCCAGTTCGACAAGATCGAAAGCCTCCGGTGCCACAGAAAACTCGGTCTTGATACCGACCAGTCGTCGCGCGGGGCTGTCAATGAACTCG
>JAJZLD010000212.1 GCA_021803785.1 Pseudomonadota bacterium
CTGCGCCGGGTCGTACATCTCCGGCGGCACCACGGCCGAACGGCTCGCGCAAGCCGGGCTGTCTGTGATTCTGCTGGAAGAGGGCGGACTCAATACCTCGCGTGACTTTCAGCTCGAAGAGCGCTTGTCGTATCCAGCGCTATATCAGGAATCGGCTGGTCGCAAAACGATGGATCACGGTGTCGGCATCCTGCAGGGGCGCACGGTCGGGGGTTCGACCGTCGTCAACTGGACGACCAGCATCCGCACGCCGGACAACACCCTCAAGCATTGGCGCGAGCAGCATGGACTCGCGGCGTTCACGCCGGAGGCCCTGGCGCCGTGGTTTGAGCGCCGCGAGGAGCGTTTGTCGATCGCCAGCTGGTCGACGCAACCGAACCGCCACAACGCCTTGCTGCGGGACGGCGCCTACAAGCTCGCGATCGAACCGGTGACGATCCACCGCAACGTCAAGGGCTGCTGGAACTTGGGCTATTGCGGCATGGGTTGCCCGACCAACGCCAAGCAGTCGATGCTGGTCACGACGATCCCCGCGGCAATGGAGCACGGCGCGCGTTTGCTCTCGCACATGCGGGCTGAGCGACTGGAGCACGCCAATGGCCGTGTCACGGCGCTGCTGGCACACCCAATCAGCACGCAAGGGCAGGTTCGGCGCGAGTATGCGGTGCGGCTGCAGGCCAAACATTTCGTGCTGGCCGGTGGCGCAATCGGTACGCCAGCGCTGCTGCTGCGTTCCAACGCGCCGGATCCGCATCGCCACACCGGCGCGCGCACGTTCCTGCACCCTGTGGTGCTGTCGGCGGCGCTGATGCCGGAGCCGGTCGATGCCTTCACCGGCGCGCCACAGTCGATCTACATCGATGAGTACCTGTGGCCGAAGGATGGCAGCATGGGCTTCAAGCTCGAGGTGCCGCCGATCCACCCGCTGATCGCATCGGTCGTGATGTCGGACTTTGGTGCCGCGCACCGCCACTACATGCGCCAGATGAATCACTGGTATGTGGCGATCGCGCTGCTGCGCGACGGCTTCCACGAGCAGAGCCAGGGTGGCCGTGTGGTGCTTGATGGCCATGGCGACCCGCAGCTCGACTATCCGCTTACCGACTACATCTGGGCGGGCGCGCGCAAGGCCTTTCATGCAATGGCTGACTTGCAGTACGCCGTTGGTGCGAAAACCGTACTGCCGATCCACCTCGATGCGACCGCGACAACGCGCGTATCCGACGCTCACGCGCAGATCGATGCGCTGAAGCTCGCCACGCGGCGCACCAAGGTAGTCAGCGCGCATGTGATGGGGGGCGCAGCGATGTCGCCGGACGAGAAGGGCGGCGTGGTGCGGCCAGACGGCGTGCACCACCAGCTTGAAAATCTGTCGGTGCACGATGGTTCGATCCTGCCAACCTCGCTTGGCGCGAATCCGCAGCTGACGATCTACGGCATCACCGCGATGCTGAGCGAGCAGCTCGCGCAGCGTCTCGGCAAGGCCTGATCAGGCGGCCGCGACCGTGGCTGGATAATGTAATCCGCAAACACCTTGTGTGCTGAGAAGAGCCCGTTGAGCGCGGCCGGGAAGCCCCGGCACACCGCCATGCCACGACGGCGCGGCGATCACAGAGCAAGTCCAGGCTCTCGCGCGGCAGCGCTGGCGCCAGCAGACCGGCGCTTGCAGTAACGCAGCCTGTGGGCGCTGATACCGAAGTGCTGCGCCCTCTGCGCGATCGACAGGAAGCCGCCCATCGGCTTCCCCATTGCCATGCGCATCTAATTTCCAGCGCGCTCTGCGTCAAGCGCTATTGGCCACGCAGGCGTAACGCCAAGAGCCCGACCCATTCGTGCAAGGCGTAAAAGCCGCCATAGGCGCTGCTTGCACTCGGCAGCGCGGGCAGGGCTTGCGCCTCGCCGCCGTGCGAGCCGAGGTATGCAGTGGGGGCTGGATACACGGTGAAGCCGGCACGCTCGAATTCGCCGACCGAACGTGGCATGTGTGCCGCGTGCGTGACCAACGCGACTCGGGTGTAGCCCTTCGGCTGCAGTAGTTTTGCGCTGAAGACGGCATTCTCGTGCGTGTCGAGCGATGCACCTTCGACCCAACGTGCTGCGATGCCGAAATCCTCTTTCAGGGTGCGGCGCATCAGCTCCGCCTCAGAGGTGCCGCTGGTTGGAGAGCCCCCGCTGACCAGCACTGGAAGGCCCGTCTGGCGTGCCAGGCGCGCGCCGTAGCGCACCCGTTCCAGCGTGATGCGATTGACGGTTTCGCCACCCAGTTCGGGCGCGTTGCTGCGCCGGCCGCCCGCGAGGATCACAATCGCTTGCGCCTGTTTGAGCTGCGCTGCCGCGATGGGCGGGTCGCGCTCAAGACCGCGCAGCAACCACGCGACGCTGTCGGGCCAGCACACGAGCAGGCCGACGACGAGCCCTGCCCACGCGATCCAGCGGCCCGCGCGCGGCCGCCAGATCTGGCACAGCAGGCCGCCCGCGATGATCACCAGCGGAAGCATCGGCGGCAGCAGGAAAATGCCGATCAGCTTCTTGGCGATGAACAGGATGGAGAGTTGTTCCATGGTCGTCGTTGTGGCGAGCGGGGCGGGGCCAGTATTATCGCAGGCGGTGATCGCCGCCACGGCGTAGGATTCACCCCGTTGCCGTGCAGCGGTTCATTGGAGAGCGATCTTGGGTGTGCGTGAAGTCATTCTGGGCGTAGTGGTGCTGTTGTGCCTCTATCTCGCCTATGTCGTCATGCGCCTGTTCCGCGTATCGCGCCCGCAACGACCGGCAGCGCCGATCGAGCCGGAATACGAAACGATCCTCGATACCGTCGAGGGCATTGCGCTGCCGCCACCGGCGACGCCGATCGCACCGGAATCGCTGACCCAGGCCGATCCGGCGCATTCACGAACCGAACGCGAGGCCTTCGACGCACTGGTCGAGCTCGCGCGCCTGCGTTTTCAGGTTGAAGCACTTGAAGCGGCTAACACCGAGCTGCGCGAAGAAGTCGCGAGCCTGCGCGAGACGCTGAGTGCCGAGATTGCGGCCCTGCGCAATGCGCGCAGCGTGTCACCGCAGTATGGCGAGGCGGTTGTGCTGGCACAGCGCGGCCTCGACACCGATGCGATCGCCGAACGCTGCGGCATTTCGATTTCGGAAGCCGAACTTGTTGCCGCGCTGGCGCGCGGCGCTCGAACACAGGAGTAGACGCATGGCCCCAGCCCGCCCCGCCGCCCCACCGGAGCACGACGAGCGACGCCAGTTGCTGATACGCGGCGGGGTTGCTGCTGCCGTGGTCGGGGCGCTGCTGCTTGGCCTGCTGGTTTGGGAACGGACCGCGCAGGAGCCTGCGCCTGCCGTTGAGCCGAAGGCGGCCGTTGTGCCGTCGCCGGTGCAGATCCGCGCGGCCAGTGGTGATGCCGCGCCGGTTGCGCAATCAGCGGTCATGGTCGAAGCCTCGGCGCCAGCGCCGGCCGCGGTGCTTGAAACGCCTGCGCAGAGCGAACCCGCGTCGGCCGATGTTGCAGAAGAAACCCGTGGCGTTGCAGCACCCGAACCGGCGCCAGAGCCGGTGCTCCCGCCCCCTTCGCGCAAGCCGGCAAGCGCTGTGGCCGAGAGCTCGGCTGGCCGTGTTCACCTGCAGGCAGAGCCGATCACCCCGGTGCCAACGCCGCGCCTGGTCGTGCAGACCGAACCTGCGCCCGCCGGCGTAAAGCCGCCGCCCGGCCGCGCATTTGCACTGCAGGCTGGCGTATTCTCCACGCCGAAGAACGCAGAAGATCTGCGTGCCCGGCTCGAACTGGCGGGCATTCCGGCGCAGATGGAAACGCGCGTCGTCGTGGGCCCGTTCCGTACCCGTCAGGAGGCCGAGCAGGCGCAGCGCAAACTCAAGGCGCTTGGGCTTGCACGCGGGCAACTGGTAACGGTGAAGCAGCCATAACGAAAGACACAAAACGGCCGGAATTGGCCGGACAAGGAGAGCGGAAGCATGCAGATCGACAGCCCGAAGTTCGGCCGCATTGAAGTGGCCGACGACAAATTGATCACGTTCCCGGCGGGCCTACCGGGCTTCGAGGAATGCCGCCGCTTTGCGCTGCTGCACCCCGATACGGCCCAGCCCCGCATGTTCTACCTACAGTCGGTGGAGCAGCCGGAGGTGGCCTTTTCGATTGCATCGCCGGATCAATTTGGCCTGCATTACGAATTCACCCTCAGCGATGACGAGCTGGCCGCGATTGGCCTGCAGCGCGCCGAAGATGCAGCGGTCATGGTGATCCTGCGCCGCGACGATCCGGACAACGCTGCAAGCCCGCTGCGTGCGATCCTGACGGCTCCGCTGGTGATCAACCTTGGTTCGCAGAAGGGGCTGCAGAAGACGATCGCCAACATTGGCTGCGACATTACGTTGCGTTCGGCGGAGTGAGTCCTTCAACCCAATCCAGGAGTTTGCTGTGAGCAAGGAAATCATCTCGACCACCAAGGCGCCTGCGGCGATCGGCACGTACTCGCAGGCGGTGAAGGTCGGCAATACGGTTTATCTCTCCGGTCAGATCCCGCTCGATCCGGTGACGATGACGCTCGTGGAAGGCGGCTTCGAGGCGCAGACGGTGCAGATGTTCGAAAACCTCAAGGCGGTTGCTGAGGCGGCAGGCGGTTCGCTCGCTGATGCCGTCAAGCTGACGATCTACCTGACGGATCTGTCGAATTTCGCGACCGTCAACGCCGTGATGTCGCGCTACTTTACCGAGCCCTATCCCGCCCGCGCCGCGGTTGGGGTGAAGGAATTGCCGCGCGGATCGCTGGTTGAAGCCGACGCGATTCTCGTGCTCGGCGCTTGAGGCTGGACGCAACGAACCAGGCCCGCGTTGCGCGGGCCTTCTTGTTTTGAGGGAGCCGCCATGCGCTTCGAAGATGATACGGGCAGTGACAACATCGAAGACCGCCGTGGCGGCGGGGGCGACGGATTGCCGATCGGCGGTCGCTCGATCGGCGTTGGCACGATCGTGCTCGCGATTGCCGCGTGGTACTTCGGTATCGACCCTTCTGTCGTGCTAAACCTCGCCTCCAATGCCCCAGCGCCTCAGCAGCAGCGACATGCCGGGCCGGTGCAGGAATCTGCCAGCGAAGCGCAGGCGCGCAAATTGGTCAGCGTGGTGCTGCACGACACCGAGAAAACCTGGAGCCGCATCTTCGAGGCAGGCGGCGCCGAGTATCCGAAACCCAAGCTGGTGCTGTTCCGCGGCCAAACACCCACCGCGTGCGGCACCGGCGAGGCTGCGATGGGGCCGTTCTATTGCCCTGGCGATTCGAAGGTCTACATTGACTTGGCTTTCTACGACGAGCTATCGCGGCGTTACAAGGCGCCGGGTGACTTCGCGCAGGCCTATGTGATCGCGCATGAGGTTGGCCACCATGTGCAGCATGTGCTGGGCATATCCGACAAAGTGCGGCAAGCCCAGCAGGGGCGCAGTGCGGCGCAGAAGAACGCGCTATCGGTGCGGCTGGAGCTTCAGGCTGATTGCTTCGCAGGCTTGTGGGCGAAACAAGCGGTTGCATCGGGCAACCTCACGCTCGAACCCGGCGACGTCGAGGAGGCGCTCGCCGCGGCTACCGCAATCGGCGACGACACGCTGCAGAAGCAAGCGCGCGGCGTGGTGGTGCCGGAGAGCTTCACGCACGGCTCGTCCGAACAGCGCGTACGCTGGTTCTCGCGCGGACTGGAGCAGGGCGAAATCGCGGCTTGCGATACCTTCAAGGCGCGGGAGCTGTAACCCTTTACAGGCATTGCGGCGATCGCTTTAAAATTGCGCGCATGCCCGCCGCCCAACCCAAGTCGTCTGACTCCGACGGCTTTTCCACGCTGCCCAAGCCGCTTGCGAGCCGGCTGAACAAACTCGGCATTTTCCGCGAGGCCGACTTGGTGTTGCACCTGCCGCTTCGC
>JAJZLD010000007.1 GCA_021803785.1 Pseudomonadota bacterium
TCGGCAATCGCGCGCTCGCTGGCCGCAGCGGTCACTACGGTTGAGCGTGTGGCGCAGGGCAACCTGAAAGATCGGCTGGCCGTGGCGCGCAACGATGAGATCGGGCGGCTGGTGCAGGGTGTCGAATCGATGCTGATCCGCCATGGCTTCGACATCGCGGAAATCAACCGCGTGGTCGAAGAAAGCCTGCGCATCAAGACTGGTCTCGACAATGTTGCCACCAATGTGATGATCGCCGACCGCGACAATCGCATCATCTACATCAACAAGTCGCTGGAGCGCACCTTCAGCGATGCTACGGAGGACATGCGCAAAGCCTTTGGCAGCTTCGATGTCTCTAAGCTCATTGGCACGTCGATTGACCAGTTCCACAAGAACCCGTCGCACCAGCAGCAGTTGCTGGCCCGGCTGCAGGGCACGCACAAGGCCGTGGTGTCGATCGGCAGCCGCACTTTCGCGTTGACGGTGAATCCGGTGGTCGACGCCTGTGGCGTGCGTCTGGGCACCGCGGTGGAATGGCTGGACCGCACCGCAGAGCTCGCGATCGAAGCCGAGGTGGCGACCCTTGTCGAGGGCACTGCAAATGGCGACTTCAGCCACCGGCTGGCGCTTGAGGGCAAGACGGGCTTCGCCCTGCAGCTCTCCGAAAACCTTAACCGCATGGTCGAGACGACTTCGGCCGGCCTGGGCGCGATTGCATCGATTCTGCAGTCGATCGCAAAGGGCGACCTGACCCGCAGCGTCGAAGGCGACTATCGCGGCGTGTTCGGCCAGTTGCGCGACGATGCCAACACCACCGTTGCCCGTTTGCGTGACTTGATAGGTACGATCCAGCAGGCGACGGAAGCGGTGAACACGGCAGCGAAGGAGATCGCAGCCGGCAACGCCGACCTGTCGTCACGCACTGAAGAGCAGGCATCGAGCCTTGAAGAGACCGCGGCGAGCATGGAGCAACTGAACTCCACCGTTCGCAACAATGCCCAGACGGCGGCCGATGCGAGTGCGCTGGCGCGTCAGTCCGACGGCGTCACGCAGCGTGGCGGCGAGATGGTGCGCCAGGTTGTCGGCACGATGGACGCAATCCAGAAGAGTGCCTCGAAGATCGCAGAGATCATCAGCGTGATCGACTCGATTGCGTTCCAGACCAACATCCTCGCCCTCAACGCCGCGGTGGAAGCGGCGCGGGCCGGCGAGCAGGGCAGGGGCTTCGCGGTGGTGGCGTCCGAGGTGCGCAACCTTGCCCACCGCAGTGCGCAGGCAGCCAAGGAGATCAAGGGCCTGATCGAAGAGAGCGAGGTCAAGGTACGCGGCGGCGTACAGCAGGTGCGTGAGGCGGGCGAGACGATCGAAGAGATGGTCGCCAACTTCCGCCAGCTGACGCAGTTGGTGAACGAGATCGCGAACTCAAGTCGCGAACAGGCGGAAGGGATTGATCAGGTCGCGTCGGCGGTGACGCAGATGGATGAAGTGACACAGCAAAACGCCGCCTTGGTCGAGCAAGCGGCGGCAGCAGCCGAAAGTCTGGAGGATCAGGCGCACACCCTTGCCGCAGCTGTAGCGATCTTCCGCCTCTCCTCTGCAGCACATCATCCCGCTGCACATGGCCGGCGCGGGTGTTCTAGGCAGCAGATATGAGCGACAAGCCTGATTCGAAGATTCCTCCGCGTGCGCGGCCGGTGTCGCCGCGGGCGACCGCCGCGCCGGCGCGGCCGCCCCTCAGCACCACGACGCGCAAGCCCGTGGCCCCGCTGTCACCGGCGCGGCCGGCGCTCGCGCCATTGCGTGGCACAACAGCCTCCGCGCCACCTGCGGGCGCGGTTGCGCGCCAAAAGATCATGGATTCGCTCGGCAAGATCGATGTGTCGAGGCGCGAATTCGCCTTCACGCTGGCAGATTTTGAAAGGGTCCGGACGCTCATCTACAAACACGCCGGCATCGCGCTGTCACCGATCAAGCAGGACATGGTCTACAGCCGCCTTGCGCGCCGCTTGCGTGCGCGCGGCGAACAGCGATTCTCCGATTATCTGGACAACCTGGAGCGCAGCAACGATCCGAAAGAGTGGGAAGAATTCGTCAATGCGCTGACGACCAACCTCACCTCCTTCTTCCGCGAAGCGCATCACTTCGACACGCTGGCGAACCTGCTGCGCAGCTTCGACCCCAAGCGTACGGTCAAGATCTGGTGCTGCGCGGCATCGACAGGCGAAGAGCCTTACTCGATCGCGATCACCGCCTGCGAGGCCTACAACACGCTGTCGCCACCGGTACAGATCATCGCGACCGATTTGGACACTAACGTGCTCAGGCACGGCGAACTGGGCGTGTACGGCATGGACCGTGTCGATCGCCTGCAGCCAGACCGACTGCAGAAATTCTTCCTCAAAGGTACCGGCGAGCAGGCAGGCAAGGTGCGTGTGCGGCCCGAGTTGCAGCGTTTGATCAGCTTCCGCCGCCTTAACCTACTTGAGCCTTCCTGGCCGGTGCAGGGACCGTTTGATGCGATCTTCTGCCGCAATGTGATGATCTACTTCGACAAGCCGACGCAATACACGATCCTCAAGCGTTTCGTGCCTTTGCTGCGGCCCGAGGGGCTGATGTTCGCGGGCCACTCCGAGAACTTCATGCATGCGGCCGATCTGTTCCGCTCGCTCGGGAGAACGGTGTATGCCCGCACCGACCAGCGGGGCTGACTACGACCCGCTCGATCCACACCTGTCGGACAATGCCTACTACGATCGCACCTTCGCATGCGATGCGGTGAAGGTGTTGCCCGGCGAGTACTACGCCACGACGCGCGACATTGCGATCGTCACAGTGCTGGGCTCCTGCGTTGCGGCCTGCATACGGGACCGTGACAAGCGCATCGGTGGGCTCAACCACTTCATGTTACCCGATAGCGGGGAGCGGGGCGTGCTATCCGAGTCCGCCCGCTACGGCGCATTCGCGATGGAAGTGTTGATCAACCGACTGCTAGGCATGGGTGCACGCCGATCCAGCCTCGAAGCGAAGGTATTCGGCGGTGGCCGGGTGATGGCGGCGCTGAGCGGATCAAGTGTGGGTGACCGCAATTCGACTTTTGTGCTCGATTATTTGAAACTTGAGCGGATACCGGTGATCGCGCAAGACCTGCTCGATGTGTATGCGCGGAAGGTATATTTCTTTCCGGTCAGCGGCCGCGTGATGGTGAAGAAGCTGGTCGATCTGCGGAACGAAACCGTGATCGACCGCGAACGCGATTACCGTGAACGGCTCACCCATGCGCCGCGACACAGCGGTGATGTGGAACTGTTCGATTAAAGCGAACTTAAGGCGAAGCAGACATGGCAATCCGCGTACTCATCGTGGACGACTCGGCAGTGATGCGTTCGGTGCTTTCCGAATTGATCAACCAGGCTCCCGATATCGAGGTCGTCGGCACGGCCACTGACCCGATCGTTGCACGCGAGTTGATCAAACGGCTCAACCCCGATGTGGTGACACTGGACATCGAAATGCCGCGCATGGATGGTCTGGAGTTTCTCGACAAGTTGATGCGGTTGCGGCCGACCCCCGTAGTGATGATCTCTACGCTGACCGAGCGGGGCTCGGATGTGACCTTCCGCGCGCTGGAGCTTGGCGCCATCGATTTCATCACCAAGCCGAAACTCAATTCGGCACAGGGTATCCGCCCTTACGCGGACGAGATCTGCGACAAGATTCGCGCTGCGCATCAGGCGCGCCTGTGCTCACCGGGCAAGTACGCGCGGCCGGCGGCAGCGGCTTCAACCGGCGCAACCGCTGCAACCGCCGCTAGCGCCTCAGGTGGCGCCACGCCCGCGGTGCTGGATGGCAATACCTTGCGTGATCGCCTGGTGCTGATCGGTGCGTCGACTGGCGGTACCGAAGCGATCAAGGAGGTCCTCACCCGTTTCCCCGAGCAGATGCCCGGCATCCTGATCGTCCAGCACATGCCGGAGATGTTCACCGGCTCGTTTGCTAGGCGGCTAGACGGCCTCTGCAAGGTGCGTGTCAAGGAGGCCGAGAATGGCGAGAAGATCCTGCCCGGCCATGCTTACCTGGCCCCCGGGCATTCGCATCTGCTCGTCAAACGCAGTGGCGGGCTGTATTGCTGCGAGCTATCGAAGGCCGAGCCGGTGAATCGTCATCGCCCTTCGGTGGACGTGCTGTTTCACTCGGCCGCCACACATGTTGGCGCGAACGGGGTCGGTGTGATACTGACCGGCATGGGCAAGGACGGTGCACAGGGCATGCTTGCAATGAAGAAAGCTGGCTGCTGGAACATCGGCCAGGATCAGGAAAGCTGCGTGGTGTACGGCATGCCGCGTGAGGCCGCGCAGATCGGTGCGGTGGACGAGGTATCGCCACTCAATGAAGTTGCACAGCGGGTGGTGGCGCGGCTCAGGCAGCCGGTGCGCCGCACCAGTTGATTTCGAGGTTTGAGCCAGGGAGCAGGAGATGGAAACCAATGTCACGACCCGCGACGGCGTCGCGTTGCTGAAACTCAGTGGGCGCTTTGATTTCAATGCACACCGCGAGTTTCGCGAAGCACTGGAGCGCATGGTGGCGCTCCCGGCGATCACTGCCTTTACGGTCGACCTCGCCGATGTCAGCTATCTGGACAGCTCCGCGCTGGGCATGCTGCTGCTGCTGCGCGACAAGGCGAAACAGGCCAACAAGCCCGTCACACTTGCCGGTGTCAAAGGCAGCGTGCGCCAGGTGCTGGATATCGCGAACTTCTCGAAGATGTTCACGATTACCTGAACGCCTTGGGGGCGATCAGCCCCCTGTGGCATCTTCCCAGTGCTCGATCAGCAGTTGCAACGATGCCACGCCGCGGTATTCGTTTGCTGAGAGCCGGAACGCGGCATGCAGGCGATCTGGCGCCGGGTCGGCATGGCGGAAGCGGATCGCTTCGTAGCGTTCGTTGCCGCGCCGCAGCGTGAGCTTCACATGCTGATCCTTCAGCAACCGTTGCGATTCCACTTCGAAGGCATCCGAGAAGAGCGGCGCCGGAAAGCCCTGACCCCAGATCTCGCGTTCGATCAACCGCGCGGCTTCGAGCGACATCTCATGCGGGGCGAGTTCTCCATCTGTCTCAAGGCGCGGGTTGAGCGCCTCGTCGTCGGCCAGCGCCTGAACCACGGCATCGAAGCCCGCGGCAAAGCGCGCGAAGTCGGCTTCACGGATCAACACGCCCGCAGCCATGGCGTGGCCGCCGAATGTCAGGATCAGATCGGGCTGGCGTTTGCTGAGCAGATCCAGCGCATCGCGCAGGTGTACGCCGGCGACGGAGCGCCCTGAACCCTTGATCAGTCCATCGTCACTGCGCGCGAAGGCAATTACCGGGCGATGCAGGCGCTCCTTGACGCGGCCGGCGACGATGCCGACCACGCCCTGATGCCAGTCGGCATCGAACAGCGCTACGCCGTGCGCTGCGGCCTCGCCCAGCGCGTCCAGCATCAGCTCGGCGCTCGACTGCATGTCCTCTTCAATGCTGCGTCGTTCCTGGTTCATGCGGTCGAGCTCGCGCGCGAGGTTCATCGCCCGCAGCGGGTCATCGGTAATCAGGCACTCGATGCCGAGCGACATGTCGGCGAGCCGGCCGGCAGCGTTGAGCCGGGGACCGAGGCCGAATCCCAGATCGAAGGTGCTGGCCCGCATCGCGTCGCGCGAGGCCACGGCAAACAGTGCACGGATGCCCGGCTGCATTTTGCCGGCCCGCATGCGGGACAAGCCCTGGTGCACCAGAATCCGGTTGTTATGATCCAGCTTCACCACGTCGGCGACGGTGCCGAGCGCGACCAGATCCAGCAGATCGGCAAGTTTTGGTTCTTCGCGCGTGGCGAACCAGTTACGGCGCCGCAGCTCGGCGCGCAGCGCAAGCATCGTGTAGAACATGACGCCGACGCCTGCGATGTGCTTACTCGCAAAACTGCAGCCCGGCTGGTTCGGGTTCACGATCACATCGGCATCGGGCAACGTGTCGCCGGGCAGGTGGTGATCGGTGATCAGCGTCGTGATGCCCGCAGCGCGGGCGGCAGCGACACCGTCCACACTGGCGATGCCGTTGTCCACCGTGATCAGCAGGGCGGGCTTGCGTTCGGCGGCAAGCGCCACGATCGCTGGTGTCAGGCCATAGCCGAACTTGAAGCGGTTCGGCACCAGGTAATCGACAGTGCCGCCGAAGGCACGCAGTGCGCGGATGCCAACGGCGCAGGCCGTGGCGCCGTCGCAGTCGTAGTCGGCAACGATCAGCATCGGCGCTTGCGCCGCGAGGGTGTCGGCCAGCAATGCCGCGGCTTCCTTAACGCCGCGCAAGCCATCGGGTGGCAGCAGTGCGGTCAGGGCGTAGTCGAGTTCGTCCTTGCGCGCTACTCCGCGTGCAGCGTAAAGGCGGGCGAGCAGGGGCGGCAGCCCGGCGTTGGCGAGGCGGCGAGCCGCGGCTTCCGGGCAGGGGCGGCGGGAAATTTGCATCAGCGTCCTGCAATGGCCGGCATGGGCGTGGTGAGCAGCTGTTCCGGCGGGATCGGCTTGCGCCAGAAAGCCCAGCGACGAGGGGTGACATCAAGCGCGATGCCGCCACGTTCGCCGGGCGCGATAATCTTGGCACGCGCGACTTCACCGCGTTGCATACGGGCTGCGAGCGGGGCGAATACGTCGGCTTCCAGCGCCTTGAGTGCATCGAGCCAGCGGTTGGTGTCACGAAAGCGGGCGGGCGCATCGAGAGCGTCAATCAGCAACAAGGCTGCATGGCATGCAGGTGCGTCGGTGAAGGCCGCAAGCGCCTGCGGCATGCTGCCGGCCAGGCGTGCGAGGCCGGTGGCCACGGGGTTGTCGCAGAAGATTGCATCGGCGCTGTGCTGGGGCATTGCGGTCAAGCGACTTTCACCCCAGAACCACAGGCTGTTGGCTGTGCGACGGCCGGCTGCCTCACGAGCCCGGTTGACCGGGTGGTCGTGCAATGCGATCTGCACCGTATTGATGATTCGCCCCCAGCGCAGGCCGCCACGGCCCTCCGGTAGAAACAATGCGACCGGGCGGCCGGCAACGTCGATGAGATCACTGAAGATGGCATCGCTGGGTGCGTTCAGCCTCAGGTAGCTGCGTTGGGGGTTGGCCAGCACGAATTCGCCAACTTCCTGCAACGCATCGCTTAGGAGCTCCGCCAGTGACTGGGCTTCGCTCTCGTCAAGGGCGAGCCCCTCTGGCGCGGTTAGCACCATCTGGTCGCGCACAAAATGCAGGCCGACCAGATCTGCACATAGCCAGATGTCTCCGGGCTGCGGCAAGGGCAGATGCTGCTCACCGGCGCGCCGCAGGGTGGCCGTGCCGCAGTTCGCAACACCAAAATGGCTGGCGAAGGCCGATGTACTGCTGGCGGGCGCGATTTGAGCGAGCGTGGCGCGACCGAGCAGCCAGGCGAGGCCGGGCAGGGCGGTGCTGCGCAGGGCCGACGCGGCGTCTGCGGCATCGTTATGGAGCCCGGGTAGGACAATGGAGACTTGCATAATCTCAGGCAGATCAATGACTTCCCGCGCGACGGGCGGCGGAGTGTAACATGCTGCGACGCGAGGCCTCCGCCCAGAAGGGCTGAGGCCTCGTGCGTAAAGATAAGCCCTTCGAACTCCCTGCCGACGCGAGTGCAAACCGATGTTTGCGCCGCGCCGGCCGACCGGTGCCGATGAACTACGAGCTCCTGATCGGACTCCGCTACGTGCGCGCCCGACGCCGCGCGGCGGGCCGCAACCGTTTCATATCCTTCATCTCGATGGTGTCGATGCTCGGCATTGCGCTCGGCGTTGCGGCGCTGATCGTGGTGCTGTCGGTGATGAATGGATTCCAGCGCGAACTGCGCACTCGCATCCTTGGCGTCGCCGCCCACGCGCAGATTGTTGCCTACGAGGGCGACCTGACCGACTGGCAGGGCGCAGCGAAGATTGCGGCTGCGTATCCGGGGGTCAAGGCGGTGGCGCCCTTTGTGCAGCAGCAGGGCATGTTGGCGATGGGCGAATCCGTGCGCGGCACCCTGATTCGCGGCGTCATACCGGAAGCCGAGGAGCGGGTCGCGAATTTCGCCAAGAACATGAAGGCAGGCAAGCTGACCGATCTGAAGCCGGGCGAGTTCGGCATCATCCTCGGGTCGGAACTCGCCAAGGCGATGGGCGTAATGCCCGGCGACAAGGTGACGCTGATTGCGCCAACCGGCCTTGTCACGCCTGCGGCGATCTTGCCCCGTCTGAAGCAATTCACCGTCGTCGGCGTGTTCGAAATCGGCATGTACGAATACGACGTAGGGCTCGCGCTGATTCACATGAAAGATGCGCAGGCGCTTTATCGCATGGGCGATTCAGTGTCCGGCGTGCGGCTCGCGCTGGACGATCTCTACGCGGCGCCCAAAGTGGCGCGTGGCTTGTTGAGCCAGCTCGACCCGAGCATCGGCGTATCGGACTGGACGCGCAGCCACGCCAACTTCTTCCGCGCGGTGCAGATCGAAAAGAATGTGATGTTCATCATCCTGTCGCTGATCGTCGCGGTGGCGGCATTCAACATCGTGTCGACTCTGGTGATGGCGGTGCAGGACAAGCAGGCGGACATCGCGATCCTGCGCACGCTGGGGGCTTCGCCCAAATCGATCATGACGATCTTTGTGATCCAGGGGGCGATCATGGGCCTGATCGGGCTCGGCATCGGCGTGACCGGCGGCGTGCTGCTGGCGCTCAACGTCGATGTGATCGTGCCTGCCATCGAGCGGACTTTTGGCATGCAGTTCCTCGCCAAGGACGTGTACTTCATTTCGGAACTGCCCTCGCAACTGCTGTGGAGCGACGTGATCACGATCACCGTGCTGTCCTTTGCCGTGACGCTGCTCGCGACGCTGTACCCGAGCTGGCGTGCTGCACGCATCAACCCGGCGGAGGCGCTGCGCTATGAGTGAGAACGAAGTCTTGTCCTGCGTCGGCCTGGGCCGGCGCTATGGCGATGGGCCGGGCGCAGTCGTCGTGCTGGATGGCGTGGCGATGTCGGTGGCGCGTGGTGAGAGCGTCGCGATCGTCGGCGCGTCGGGCTCCGGCAAGAGCACCTTGCTGCACTTGTTGGGTGGTTTGGATAAGCCGACGGCCGGGACGGTGCGCCTGCTTGGGCGCGATTTCTCGACGCTGTCCGAGGCCGAGCGTGGCCACCTGCGCAACGCATCACTCGGCTTTGTCTACCAGTTCCACCACCTGCTACCGGAATTCTCGGCGCAGGAAAACGTTGCAATGCCGCTGCTGATCCGCCGCATGCCGCGCGAGCAGGCAATGGCCAAAGCGGCCGAGATGCTGAGCTCGGTTGGGCTGGGGCACCGCCTTGAGCACGCGCCGGGTGAGCTCTCGGGCGGCGAACGCCAGCGCGCGGCGATTGCACGAGCGCTGGTCACCGAGCCCGCCTGTCTGCTGGCCGATGAACCGACCGGCAACCTCGACCGCCATACCGCGGAAACGGTTTTCGATGTGATGCTGGCGCTGCGCCAGCGTATCGGCACCTCGGTGGTCATCGTGACGCACGATCCCGCGCTTGCTGCGCGGGCAGACCGCAGGCTGACCCTGACTGACGGCGTGCTCGCCGAGGCTTGAGAGCGTGTTACGCCGCCGGCGCTCAGGCGCGCGGCGGCTCAAGTACGAGCATTTCTTCCAGTTCGCGGCGTCCGGCGGGCGAGCACATCGCAATCAATGTGTCGTCCGGCATCACCACGGCGTCGTCTTGCGGATTGAAGATCCAGTCCTGCGTGCCCTTGATCGCAAGCAGCACGAAGTGCGCGCTGCGTGTGCGTAGCGACGATAGCGGGCGCGGTTCGAAGTCTGCGGGTACTCGGACTTCCTCAACACGCAGCCGGTGTTCGGAACGCAGCATCTCGTCCAGGAAGGACACCACGTGCGGGCGAACCATCGCGGCGACGATGCGCACGCCGCCGGTGAAGTCGGGTGACACCACCTCGTCGGCGCCGGCCTTGCGCAGTTTGCCGATGTTGCGCGGCTCGTGGCTGCGCGCAACGATGCGGATACGTGGGTTGATCTGCCGCGCGGTCATCGTGATCATCAGGTTGAGGCTGTCATCGCCGGTTACGGCAAAGATACCCCGTGCGCGCTCGAGCCCAGCGGCAACCAGCAATTCATCATCGGATGCGTCGCCGTGCAGATAGAGCAGGGCTTCGTCGCGTCCTTTGCGCTCTTCGAGCATCGGCAGGTCGTGGTCGATGGCGACAAATGCACGGCCGGTCAGTTCCAGTTCCGCCGCAACGTTCTGCCCGACCCGCCCAAAGCCGCAGACGATGTAGTGGCCGTGCATCTTCCGGATCAGGTTTTGCATGTGTTTCCTCCGCAGCGTGGCGTTGAGGTCGACTTCCAGCAGGAATACGGTCAGCGTTGAAAACAGGAACCAGACGGTGGCGAGCCCCGCGGTGCCGATCAACATCGTGAAGATGCGGCCGCCGGGGCTGTGGTCGAGCTCGATCACTTCGGCGTAGCCGATCGTCGCGACGGTGATGAAGGTCATGTAGATCGCGTCCAGCCAGCTGTGCCGGTCGCCGCCGATGATGTGGTAACCGATGCTGCCGATCACCATCACCGCGCCTAATGCCCCGATCCCCCATGCAGCCTTGGCAGAGAGCCGAAGCGAGGTGCGCGACATGGCGCGGTGTGCCGCCAGCGTGTAGTGATGCCGGGTGCGCTTGCGGCGTCGAATGAGGGCTCGAACCGGGTTGGGCAGTCGCATGATGTGTTCTTCCACCGGGTGTTACGATTCGAGCATGCGCTTGCAGACAATGACCCCGATTCAGATCAAAAGCGTGACAGCTGGCGCAGCGTGTTCAACGCGGCGCGCATCCACTGTGTTGCTGCGGTGGCAATCGCCTGAAATCAGGTCCATGTTGTTGGACTAAGGTGAAACGCGCCGCATCACGCTGATGTGAAACGTCGCACGCGCATCTGAGGCCGATGCGGCGAGAATCCGCTGCATGATGCAAACGGCATGGCGCTGAGCAATTGGCGCTGATCCTTCCCGTTGCGGCTGGCCTGCTCGCCGGCACGTTGCTGCTGCAGAGCCAGCAGACGCTGCCGCCAACGCACATCGCGTACGGGCTTGTCGGCCTTGGCGCGATGCTGTCGCTGTTCAGCCTGTCCGGCCGGCTTGACCGCCGTTTGGCCTGGGTGCTGGCCTGCGTCGCTGCCCTGACGTTCGGCTACGGTACGGGCGCGCTGCGCGCCACAGTCCGCTTGCAAGACCGCCTTGCGGCCTCACTTGAGGGGCAGGAGATTGCGGTACGGGGTCGAATCGTCGAGATGCCGCGCCGGGTGGATCGCGGCATCGGATTTGTGTTTGAGACCCTCGATCCGCCCGTTGGCGTGCCGTCGCGTCTGCAACTGAGTTGGTACCGCAATGCGCACGAGGTGGTGCCCGACCTGCGGGCCGGCGAAGCGTGGGCGCTGACTGTCCGCCTCAAGCGTCCGCACGGCAGCCTGAACCCGCACGGCAGTGATCGCGAGGCGCAAATGCTGTCGCAGCGCCTGGGTGCGAGTGGCTACGTGCGCGAGTCCCGCGATGCTGAGCGACTGCCGCATACGACGCGATCCCCGATGATCATCGTGGAGCAATGGCGGCAGGCGATCCGCGATCGCTTCGAGCGTGCCTTGCCGGACTCGCCCTGGCGTGCGGTACTGGTGGCGCTGGCGATCGGTGACCAGGATGGTGTGAGCAGCGAGCAATGGACTTTGTTTGCGCGTAGCGGCATCACCCACCTGATCAGCATTTCCGGCCTGCACGTCACGATCTGGGCGCTGGTTGCCGGGTCGGCGCTCGCCGCGCTATGGCGGCGCGTGCCATGGCTGGCCCTGCGGCTACCCGCGCAATCCGCCGGGGCCCTGTTCGGCTTGTTGGCCGCTACCGCTTATGTGGCGCTCGCCGGGGCCGCCGTGCCAGCGCAGCGATCGCTGGTGATGCTTGCTGTTGTTGCGTTCGCGAACTTTGGTGGCCGTGCGGTGCGGCCGGTCCTCGCACTCGCTGCAGCGCTGGTTGCTGTGCTGCTGTGGGACCCCTGGTGTGTGCTGAGCAAGGGAACGTGGTTGTCCTTCATTGCGGTCGCGCTGCTGTTGTGGGCGGCGAGCCCGCATGAGCAGTCGAGTCCGGCGTGGCGCCGCTGGCTTGCTGCGCAGTGGGCGATCGGGCTTGGCATGTTGCCGGCCTTGCTGGCGCTCACGGGGCAGATGTCGTGGGTGGCGCCACTCGCCAATTTGGTTGCCGTACCCTTGGTGACCTTCGTGCTGCTGCCGTTGGAGTTCGTGTTTGTGGTGCTCGACTGGGCGCCGCTGCTCCACCTTGCGGCGTGGTTGTTCGGGCAACTTGCCGAGGTGTTGGCGTGGCTTTCGGGCCCTCAATGGGCTGTGTGGCAGCAGGCGGCGGCGCCCTTGCCGCTGATCCTCGCAGCGTCGGTGGCCGCCGTGTGGCTGCTGGCGCCAAGCGGGGCTCCCGGCGGTGGCGCGGCAGCGGTGATCCTGCTGTCTTTGCTTTGTTGGCACCCAGCACGGCCACCGAAGGGCAGTTTCGAGATGACGATGCTGGATGTCGGCCAAGGCTTGGCGGTCCACGTGCGCACTGCGGCACACGACCTGGTGTTTGATACCGGGCCGCGTTTCAGCACGAGCAGCGATGCGGGCCAGCGGATTGTTGTGCCTTACCTGCGTGGTGAGGGTGTCAATCGTCTCTCGGGCGTGGTGGTGAGCCATGACGACAGTGATCATGCCGGCGGCGCTGCAGCGGTGCTTGGCGCGATGCCGGCGGATTGGCTGATGGGATCGCTTCCGACCTCACATCTCTTGCGGGGCACCGGATTCAGGCCCTGCGCCCGAGGCGATGAATGGGAGTGGGACGGGGTCGTTTTCGAAGTGCTGCACCCCGCACCGGGGCGGGCCTTGGGCGGTAACCGCAACAGCTGCGTGATGCGTGTGCGCAGCGGTGTGCACACGGCCTTGCTGGCAGCTGATATTGAACTTGCCTCGGAACGTGAGTTGATCGAAGCCGGGCTGCTCGGCCCCGTCGATGTGGTCATCGCACCGCATCACGGCAGCCGCAGTTCGTCGGGCGACGATTTCGTGCGCACCCTGTCGCCACGTTGGGTGTTGTACGCCGTAGGCTACCGCAGTCGCTTCGGTCATCCGCATGCGGAAATCGCTGAGCGTTACCGCGAAGCCGGCGCCGAGGATCTTCGATCGGATCGCGACGGCGCGATACAGATGCGATTCACGCCTGACGGCGTCAGCGTAACGAGGTGGCGCGATGTGGCGCACCGATACTGGCACACGGAGTCGTCAGTCTCACGGTGATAGACTCAAATACAGGTCGTGACGCAGCATGAGGTAACCGAATGCTTACAGGCATCAAGGCTTGGTTGGGCGGGGGCGCATCGACTGCAATGCGTGAGGCCACCGTGAGGTGTGCGAATCCGCAGGGCTTGCACCGGATCGCGTATACCGAGTGGGGTGATCCGCATAACCCCGACGTCCTCGTCTGCGTTCATGGCCTGACACGCAACGGCCGCGACTTCGACGACCTTGCCAAAGCACTGTCGTCGGGCTATCGCGTGATCTGCCCCGATGTCGTGGGGCGAGGCCGCAGCGAGTGGCTCCCGGAAAAATCGGCCTACGGCCTGCCGCAGTATGTGTCGGACATGATGGTGCTGCTCGCTCGCAGCTGTGTGGAGTCGGTTCATTGGGTGGGTACTTCGATGGGCGGATTGATCGGCATGCTGATCGCCTCCCAACCCGACTCACCGATCACGCGCCTCGTGCTGAACGACGTTGGCCCGGTCATCACGGCCGCATCGTTGCGTCGAATAGGCGATTACGTTGGCCGTGCGCCAGTCTTTCCGGATTTCGCCGCGGCAGAGAGCTACATTCGCGCCGTGAGCGCGCCGTTCGGCCCGCTAACCGATGAGCAGTGGCGCCGCATGACGGAAACTTCGGTGCGCGCGCGCGCGGGCGGCGGCTTTGAGATGCGCTACGACCCAGGCATCGGCGATGTGTTCCGAAGCGCGCCCGTGCTCAACGATGTTGACCTGTGGCCGATCTATGACGCGATTCGATGCCCGACGCTTGCGTTGCGTGGCGAAAGCTCCGACCTGCTGACACCCGAAACGCACTGCGAAATGGGTCGGCGGGGGCCGCAGGCAAAACTCATGCAAGTGCCTGGCGTCGGCCACGCGCCAATGCTGATGGACAGCGCGCAGATCGCGCTGGTGCGGGACTTCCTGCTCAGCGCTTGAGCGGGCAGGGGGCACCGCAGCGGCGTCGCGCGGAGGTTCTACTTCTCGGCATCCTTTTCGAGCTTCAGCGAGGCCGAGTTGATGCAGTAGCGCAGCCCAGTGGGTTGGGGGCCGTCCTCGAACACATGACCCAAGTGAGCGCCGCAGTTGCGGCACAGCACTTCGGTGCGCACCATGCCATAGCTACGGTCGGTCGATGTCTCGATATTCTCCGCCGCGGCGGCGGTCGAGAAGCTCGGCCAGCCGCAGCCGGCATCGAACTTGTCTTCCGAACGGAACAGCTTGCCGCCACAGCACACACAACGGTAATCGCCTGCGTCCCAGACATTCCAGTACGCGCCGGTGAAGGCGCGCTCGGTGCCTTTTTCGCGGGTGACGTGGTACTGCTGCGGATCCAGCACCGCGCGCCATTCGGCGTCCGGGCGTTCGACTTTACGGCTCATGTGAGCTGTCCTCCTGCGGGCAATCGTGAATGAAACGATCGACCGCAAAGCTGGGCGTCAGTTCAGTGCAGGTGGCGCGGCACCGCTTCGGCGCTGTCTTCCGGCAATTCGGCGTGAACCGCCTCGCCATCGGGCGACGGGTACATCGGCGCACCACAATCGTCGCAGTACTCCAGCGGGAAAGCGGTGTCGAGTTGCATGACGTCGGTCAGGCCGCAGGTACGCAAGGCCGTCTCGATCTGTTGCGGGATCTCGCTGTGCTCATCTTCCGCACCGAGCAGCGGCCACACCACGCCGTGGATCACGTCATCCGAACCTTTGCGCGTGAAGCCGACGCGGTACTCTTCCAGTTGGCGATCCTGGAACGGGGCGATCACCGCGCGCAACGTATCTGGCGGCGTCTCGAGCGTCGTCGTGAGGAAGGCAACCGATGCGCGCAGCGAGTAGGGGCGCGAGTCGCGGTCCGCCTGCCGGCTTGCCGCAAAGTAGGCGTCGGGTAGCACGACTTCGAGTGCGCAGCCCGGCATCAGTGTGGCAATCACCGCGCCGCCCTGCGTGCGCCACTGCGCCAGCGCTTGCTCGCGATTGCCGTCGCGTTCCTGCCAGCGGAACAGCGCGGCACCGCGCGGCACCACGGCAGCGGCCAGGATGTAGCGCACGTCGGAGAGAAACTTTGCCGTTTCGGGCAAGGATTCGGTCGCGATGTGCAGGTTCTGCCCAACTGCAGCGGCCTCGCCCAGCGCGGCCGTGAAACGGCGCGTTTCGCAGTAGCCCTGCGGCAAATGGTCGGGGGAGAAGAGGAAATCGGCCATGCCGAGTTTCACGCCGTCGGCTAGCACATGCGCTTGCAGGTGCACCCGCAGGTTTGCAAGCTGTGCCGGCGGAATCGTTCCAGCGCCGATCGCGAAGCGCGACCAGGCCATTACCGGCGCAGCGATCAGCAGTACATCGTGATCGTCGGCAATGCAGGATTCGGCGCGTGACTCGATGAGGTCTGCCAGTTCGTCGTAAGCATTGGCCTGCGTGGCGTAGAGATGATCCAGCGCACTGTTGAGCGTGTCTTCGTCGCCTTCGTCGAGCAGTTTTTCGACGTGTTCGGCGAGGCGGGTTTCCCAAAAGCTGTCTTCAGCGCGACTGCCCGACTCGGCAAGTCCGACGGCGAGCCAGGTCAGGTTCTCGGCGTCGCGGGAGAGGCCGCTACGGCGGCCGAAGCGGGAGCGTTTCATTACAGGTGTTCCTGCGCGGAATGGCTGCGGATTATACCGTGCCGGGCAGGCTTACCTGTGATGCCGCGCTTTGCGGGCCTGCCTCGCTGAACGGTACGACACCCAGCAACGGTGCCGGCAGGCGCGCGGCGAGCGCTTCCAGGTTCTCATCGAAGCGATTCATGCGCGGCGCCAGGGTGTTCGCGACCCAGCCTGCGAGATGCAGCCCGCGCGCTGCAATGGCCTCGGCGGTCAGCAGTGCGTGGTTGATGCAGCCCAGCCGCATTCCCACCACCAGGATCACCGGCAAACGCATCGCGAGTGCGAGGTCGGCGGTGTCGAGGCGATCGTCCAGCGGCACGCGGAAGCCGCCGACACCTTCAACCAGCACGCAGTCAGCCCGCTTCGCGAGGCGTTCGAATCCCGCTACCAGCGGAGGCACGTCGAGTACGATGTTTTCCGACGCGGCTGCAATGTGCGGCGCCACCGGTTCGCGCAGGCACAGCGGGTTGATCTCGTCGAGCAGGAAGCCGGGGGACGAAGCGTTTTGCAGGCGCCGCGCGTCTTCGTTCGACCAGATGCCGTCGATCTCTTCGGCGCCGGCTGCGATCGGCTTGTAGCCGACGGCACTGAGCCCGGCAACACGTGCCGAGTGCAACAGCGCGCAGGTGACGAAGGTCTTTCCAATCTCGGTATCCGTGCCGGTGATGAAGTAGTAGTGCATGAGAGTAGATCCGGATTCGTGGCTGATCTGTTCGCGACCGGGATTCGGTCAGCGCTCGCGGGCGCCTGAGCCTTCCCGATATGTCGTGCGCTTTGACGTGGTAGTCGGTCTGCGTCGGTCTCGCCGAGTTCTTCAGAAATTCTTAGCGGATGGCTTCGAACATCAGAACATCGTAACGCGCCGGCAGTCCGGCGGCTTCGCGGTGAACCTCGTAGGCGTCGCAGAGGCGTTGCCACGCTTGGCGGCCGAGCATGCCGCGACGGCGGTTGTCGCCCAGCGTGTGCGCGCCGACCCCGCGGATGTCGCGAAGCAGGCTCGCCAAGTCGGGCGCGAAACCGGTTTGCGTGCAGCGCTTGAAGCGTATCGACCGGAAGCCGGCGTGCCGGAGCGCGGCGAGTACCGCATCGGGTGGCTCGAAGCTGCGCACATGTTCGGCGCCGTCGATCGCTGCAAATACACTGCGCAACTCGCGCAGCGTATCGGGCCCGAGTGTCGCGACCTGAAGCACGCCGCCGGAGGCCAGCACGCGCGCGGCCTCGGCAGCCGCTGCGCCGCTGGCACACCATTGCCAGGCGAGGCTGCACCAATAGCGCCCAACGCATCCATCGCGCAGCGGCAGGCATTCCAGATCTCCGGCGATGCCGTGCTCGCCACGGCGGAGCGCTTGGCGCGCCATCGTGTCGGCAAGATCAAGCCCGATCACCGGTGTATCGTTGGTGCGCAGGGCCGCACTTGCGTAACCGGTGCCGCAACCGGCGTCGAGCGTTGGCAGACGGGCCGGGGCAGACAGTTCAGTCCATGCGAGAAGATCCGCGACGATCGCGCGTTGCACTTCGGCGTGGTGGTCGTAGTGGGCGGCGGCGGCTGCGAAGGCCTCACGAATGCGCCGCCTCAGATCAGCTGGCGGCACCGGTAGGGAATCAGGCATCCGGCAAGGCCCCGAGAAAACGCTGCAATGCTTCGGCCACTCCTCGCGCGTGCGTCACATGCGGTGCGTGGCCGCACTGTGGAAATAACTGCAGTTGAGCATGCGGCAGCTGCGCCGAAAGCCAGTTAGCCGCAGCCATCGGCATCAGGGCGTCGTTTTCGCCATGCAGTAGCAAAGCGGGTACGCCGATATGGCGGACCTGCGTCCGCAGGTCGGCCCCGATCAGCGCGGACAGTGCGGGCGACAGCTTGGCCGGATCGGTTTCAAGGGCGTGTTCGAGCGCCGCCTGTCCAGCGCTCCGCTGGCTGTCGCCAAGCGTTTGCAGTGCGAGGAAACGCTTCATCGTACGATCCGGCTGTGCCGCGATGCCGGTCTGGAATGCAGTTACGGTGCCGGCATCCAGACCGTACGGCCACGCTGCCGAGGCGACGAAACGCGGGCTGGCGCCAATCAACACCACAGCCCTCGGCCGCGTGCCGGCTGCTACGGCGGCCATCGCCAGCATGGCACCGAGCGACCAGCCGAGCAGCACTTCGTTGGCGCTTACTTGCCCGGCCAGTTCCGCAACCCAGGCGTTGAAGTCGCCGGGAGCGGGCGCGGTGAGCGCTGGCGTCACGAGCTCGCAGCCATCACCCAGGGCGGCACGTAGCGGGTCGAATGCGGCCGGGCCGAAGCCCCAGCCGTGCCAGGCTTGCACACTGATCGTCATACTGCGAGATGGCGGTTGATTGCCGCGGCCAGCGCATCTACCTGCGCGGTGGTGTGGGCGGCAGACAAGGATATCCGTAGTCGCGCGGTGCCCGCCGGTACCGTGGGCGGGCGAATCGCCGGCACCCAGAGGCCTTCCTCAAGCAAACGTGCGGCGAGCGTTAGCGCCGCCTCGTTGTCACCCACCAACACAGGCTGGATTGGCGTGGTGGATGCCATGAGGTGTTCCGGGTGGCGGAGCTGGCTGCGCAGTCGCGCGATGAGCTGCGCCACCTGGGCTCGTCGCTCGTCGCCTGCCTCGATCAGATCCACCGCGGCGCAGATCGTCTCAGCCAATAGTGGTGGGGCACCTGTCGTAAAGATGTAGGTGCGCGCTTTCTGCATCAGCCACGCCACAACCTGCGTGTCGCCTGCGACGAAAGCGCCGTAAACGCCGGCCGCTTTGCCAAGGGTGCCGATATACAGCACGCGCGGCGAGCGGATGCCGTAATGCTGCAGGGCGCCGCGGCCCTGGCGGCCGAGCACGCCAAAGCCATGCGCGTCATCGACCACCAGCCAGGCATCAAAGCGCTCGGCGAGTTCGAAGAGCGCCGGCAAGGGGGCGATATCGCCATCCATGCTGAATACGCTGTCGGTCAGGATCAGCTTCCGCGGCGCGGGGCTTTCGGCAAGCATCCGTTCGAGCGCGGCGACGTCGCCGTGTGCATAGCGTCGAAGCTCGGCGCGACTGAGCAGGGCGCCATCAACCAGCGAGGCGTGATTGAGGCGGTCAGCGAACACCGCGTCGCCACGGCCGACCAAGGCGGCGGCGATGCCGCTATTGACCATGTAGCCGGTGGAGAACAGCAGCGCTGCGTCGCAGCCAACGAAATTGGCCAGTCTTTTTTCTGCAGCGTCGTGTGCGGAAAAGTGCCCGCTCACCAGATGCGATGCGCCGGCGCCCATGCCCCAGCGTTGCGCGCCGGCAATCGCGGCCTCGACAAGGGCCGGGTGGTCAGCAAGGCCCAGGTAGTCATTGGCACAGAAGTTCACGGCTCGGCGTCCGTCGACGACGACCTCCGCGCCATGTCGTTCGCTGATCGTTCGGCGTCGCCGGCGCAGCCCGTCCGCATCGAGTGCCGCGAATTCTGCGTCAAGTGTTTTCCAGATCGCCATGGATCAGGCCACCAGCGCGGCGTCGATCGCTTCGCCTGTGCGTTGCACCAGAAAAGCCGCGTCGGCGTCATCGAAAATGTAGGGTGGCATCCAGTAGACCGTTCGGCCGATCGGGCGAAGCAGCACTTCGCGTGACAAGCCAGCCGCAAAGATCTTGCGCGACAGCTGCGGATCGTCGCAGTCGACGTCGAACGCCCAGATCATGCCAGTGCGGCGGAAGTTGCGGACTCGGGCATGCTGTTGAAGTGGCGCCGCGGCACGGGTGAGTGCGGCGGCGCGCTCGAGGTTTGTCGCGAGCACCTTGTCGCTCTCGAAGATATCGAGCGTCGCGAGCGCAGCGGTGCAGGCCAGCGGGTTCCCCGTGTAGGAGTGCGAGTGCAGAAAGCCCCGCACGTTGGCGTCATCGTAGAAGGCGCGATAGGTTTCGTCGTTACTCAGCACGATCGAGAGCGGCAGGTAGCCGCCTGAAATGCCTTTCGACAAGCACAGGAAGTCCGGCTGGATGCCGGCCTGCTCGCAAGCGAAGAAGGTGCCGGTGCGACCGCAGCCCACTGCGATCTCGTCGGCGATCAGATGAACCCGGTGGCGATCACAGGCGGCGCGGGCGCGGCGCAGGTATTCAGCGTCGTACATGGCCATTCCGGTGGCGCACTGCACCAAGGGTTCGACAATCAAAGCCGCGGTGCTATCCGCGTGTTCGGCGAGCCAGGCATCCAGCGCATCGGCTGCGCTGTGCGCAGCTTGTGCGCGGGTCGATGCGTCTGCGCTGGCCGGGCTTGGCACGGTTGCCGATTGCCGTATGAGCGGCGCGTAAGCGTCACGGAACAGAGCAATGTCCGTCACCGACAGCGCGCCGGCGGTTTCACCGTGGTAGCTACCGGCAAGACTCAGGAAGCGGTTCTTGCCCGGCATCCCGCTGTTGCGCCAGTAGTGCGCGCTCATCTTCAACGCAATCTCAGTCGCCGAGGCGCCATCGGAGGCATAAAACGCGTGCCCCAGCGCGTTGCCCGTCAGCGCTCGCAGGCGTTCCGAAAGCTCGACGACCGGCCGGTGGGTGAAGCCGGCCAACATGGCATGTTCGAGCGTTCCCAATTGGCGTTGCAGCGCAGTGTTGATCCGTGGGTTGCAATGGCCAAAGAGGTTCACCCACCAGGAGCTGACTGCATCGAAGTACCGACGCCCCTCGGTATCAAAAAGCCACAGCCCCTCGCCGCGTTCGAGCGGAATCAGCGGGAAGCGCTCGTGGTGCTTCATCTGCGTGCACGGATGCCAGACGGCGTCGAGTGAACGTTGCAGGAGATCGTTGCTATGCATCGGCGGGAGGGCAGCGAACTGCCTCGGAACAGCGGGGAAGGATCTGCATGTTTCCCCACGCCTCGCGGTGTGTCAAATTGCCATGGGCCGGGGCGGGTGTAACTCGCGGGGGCGCTATCATGCTGTTCCGGCAAGTTTCCTTAATGCTTCGATGCTGATCCTTCTGTCTCCCGCCAAATCCCTCGATTTTGAAACTGCTCCGCATACCGCACGTTCAACCCAACCGGATTTTCTTGAACACGCGGCACTGCTGATCGAACTGCTGCGCGAGCGATCCCCTGCTCAGATTGCGACGCTGATGAGTTTGTCCGACAAACTCGCGACGCTGAATGCGGCACGCTACATGGAGTGGGCGCCCGCGCATCAGCCGCCGATCGCCAAGCAGGCGGTGCTGGCGTTCGATGGCGATGTGTATGACGGCCTCGACGCCAAGTCCTTGCCCGTCGAACGGCTTGAGGGCTACTTGCAGTCACATGTAGGCATTCTCTCTGGCCTCTATGGCCTGCTGCGCCCACTGGATCTGATTCGGCCCTATCGGCTTGAAATGGGCACGCGGCTCACAAACCCGCGCGGCCGGGATCTCTACGCATACTGGGACGGCGTGATCGCTACCGCGATTGAGCGTCGCCTGGATGCGCTGGTCGATGCAGGCGAAGCGCGCGTGGTCGTCAACCTTGCATCCACCGAATACTCGAAGGCTGCGCAGCTTGACAGCTTGCGCGCCCGCGTCGTGTCGCCCGTGTTCCAGGAGCTGCGCAACGGGCAATACAAGATCGTCAGCTTCAGTGCAAAGCGGGCGCGTGGTGCGATGACCCGCTTTGCGATCGATCACAACATTACCGATGTCGAGGCGCTCAAAACCTTCGACCTCGATGGCTACGCGTTCGATGCCACGGCGTCGGACGCCGACACCTGGTACTTCCGCCGCCGTGCGGCATAAGGATCAACCGATGACTGTGTGTATCAGCAGCAACTTCGATAGCGGATCCATCGACGTCGTGGATGCGTCGGATCCGAGCAATGTGCGTTTGCGCATTCGTGATGACCATGGTTCGAACGAGTTCCGGCAGTGGTTTCACTTTCGCATCTCTGGCGCCGCCGGCCAGGCCCTGACCTTGCGTTTCGAGAACGCTGGCCAATGCTCCTACCCTGACGGGTGGCGCGGCTATCGGGCGGTCGCGTCCTACAACCGGACCGATTGGTTCCGTCTTGATGACTGTGACTACGACGGTGACGTGCTCACGGTGTCGCTTACGCCAAAACACGATGCGATCTGGCTTGCGTATTTCGAGCCTTACTCGCAGGAGCGCCATCTCTCGGTGCTTGGCCGTGCTTCAACGGCGGACGGCACACGCCTCGCTCGCCTTGGCGCCAGCCTGCAGGGGCGAGATATCGACGTCATCGAACTCGGCGGCGGCCCCCGCCAAGTCTGGGTGGTCGCACGTCAACACCCAGGCGAGAGCATGGCCGAGTGGTTCGCCGAAGGGATGCTGGATCGCCTGCTCGATGAAGCGGACCCGGTCGCGCGAGAGATTCGGCGGCGTGCAATCGTGCACCTCGTACCCAATATCAATCCGGACGGTGCATGGCTCGGCAACTTGCGATCGAACGCAGCGGGCGTCAATCTCAATCGGGAGTGGCATGCGCCGACACTTTCACGCAGCCCGGAGATACTCGCGGTGCAGGCTGGTATGGCGCAAAGCGGGGTCGATCTCTTCCTCGATATTCACGGCGACGAGACCCTGCCTTACGTCTTCATCGACGGTTCGCACATGGTGCCGGGCTACGGTGACACGAACACCGCCTTGCAAGCGCAGTTCCTCAACGATCTCGCGGCGGCGTCACCGGACTTCCAGCAGCGGCACGGCTATACCGACGACCGCTTTCAGGACGAACTGCTGACGCTGGGGTCGAAGTGGGTGGCGCATCGATTCGGATGCGTCTCGCTGACGCTCGAGATGCCGTTCAAGGACAACGATAACGCGCCTGACTCACGTGTTGGCTGGAACGGTGCGCGTAGTAAGCAACTAGGCAGTGCGATGCTGTTGCCGGTATTGGCACACCTTCGCCGGCTTGGTCCGTCGTAAGTAAGTGTTGGGCGGGCGGCGATGCACCGCTCGATTGATGCGCAATCATCACATCCCTCAGCGTGCGCTCAATCACCAGGCCCCCATCTCGGCGTTGAAACAATGGCAGTCACAGCGACCCGAGCTGTTTGTCCTCATGGTCAGGTTGAAGCTTCGCAACTCCACCTTACCAAAGATGTCCACTGACCCAGCGAACCCCAATACCTACGCTCTTACACCACTTGTTGGGACATCAACCTTTCGATGCGACCGTAACCATATAAGGCAGGCCATTCGCACGGTTTGAACGCGGCACTGCGCGTCGCGTCCAACGAAATAGCCGGTGCGTGTCGCAGTATTGGGGCGATGCGCTGGCGATTTCGAGTCAGGCGGTTGTTGAACCTAGATCCGGCATTTCAAGCCCTCCGATGGGTTGAAACGCCAGCAGTGGCGCGCAGTTGGGAGTGCTTGGCATACTCACCCAATGGGTGAAGCAAGACGCAAGGCGCTGGCGGCGCGCCA
>JAJZLD010000213.1 GCA_021803785.1 Pseudomonadota bacterium
CCTGCTGCGCTACATCAGCGACCGCATCGCGCCTGTCATCGGGCCGCCCAGATCGCCACAAGGGCTTCCGGCCGCGGGGTAACTGCCGGATTTAGGTTCAAGGCTTGCGACGCTTCGCGCCGATGATGTCATAAAAATATTGAATGGCGATCTTCTTGCGTTGGTGCAGAAGGTAGATTAGGGTTTACCCCGACGGACGCCCGGAGACGCACAGAGCTTCCCGGTGAAATCCCCCCTCCCCCGCATCGGGACGCGCATGGCTCCTCCCCCTTGTCATGACGCCGGCCGTGCGTACCGGGCTGTTCCTGTCACCTAATGGCGAGCGAGAACAACCGCCGCTTCAAACAACGGACTGCGCGTACAGACACCTACCGTTTCGGCGCAAGGGTGAATAACAAAATCTCGGCGACCTCAGGTCGCCATTTTTTTGTCTACGTTTCCCGTGTCAGGCTCGCCGTCGCCGTGGTGTGTTCGCCAGGCGCAACGCCAACTGCAGGAATTCATTCCAGAGCTCCCCATCACCGACGCCTTTGATGATGCGGTCGATGCGCGCGGCATGCATCAGCGCTGCGCGCAGTGTGGCGAGCGACAGACGTGGCAGGGCGCGCTGAATCAGAGTCTGTTTCTCGCGGTCGAATACTCGTTCGCGCTTGAACAGCGCAGCAAGGGTTTGGCCGCTGTCTTGCCCTGCGCGCAGCAGTGCCAGTGTGCGGATCTCGGTCGCCATCGCCCACAGCACCAACGGTGGCGCCGCGCCTTCGCCTTGCAAACCTTCGATCAGGCGGGTCAGGCGGGCGGCGTCGCCTTCGAGCAGGGCGAGGCGCAGCTTTTCGGTGTCGTAACGCGCGACGTTCAGCACCGAGTCTTGCACCTGCTCAAGCGTCAGATTGCCTGGTTCGAACAGCAGGCCGAGTTTCTGTAGTTCCTGATGAGCGGCGAGCAGATTGCCTTCGACGTGCTGGGCAATGAATTCGAGCGCATCGCGCGGTGCGCGCTGATGCTGGCGTGCCAGCCGCCCGGCAAGCCAGTCCGGCAACTGGGGCAGGGGCGGCGCATTGCATTCGACTTCGACGCCGGCTTCGACGAGTGCGACGAACCATGCGGCCTTGCGGGCGGCCCAGTCGAGTTGCGGCAGCGTGATCAGCGTGATGACGCCTTGCGCGTCGAGCTGCTTGATGTAGCGCTGCAGCGCCTCGCCGCCTTCGCGGCCGGGCTTGCCGGTTGGAATGCGCAGGTCGATCAGCTTGCGGGTGCCGAACAGAGACAGGTTGCCTGCGGCCATCTCCAGGGTGTTCCACTTGAAGCCCTGGGTGACAACCAGCACTTCGCGTTCGTCGATGCCACGGGTGCGTGCTGCAGCGCGGATCGCGTCGCCGGCTTCGAGCACCAGCAGTGGTTCGTCGCCATGCACGATGTAAAGCGGCGCGAGGCCGCGCTCGAGCTGGCTGGCGAGCTGTTCCGACCGAACCGCCATCGGCTTAGCGGGTCGGCGCCGACTGGGAGGCCGGCAACTCAGCCAGCGGCCACTGTGCAGCAGCCATGCGGCGCAGCACGCGTTGGATCAGATCGTTTTCCATCTCGCGGTAGTACTGCGCTTCTTCCTGTTCCTTCGCCAGCACCAGTGCGTCGTTGAAGGTCAGCTCGCGTTTGGTGGCGACTTCGGTGGCCGGGATGACTTCGCGCCCGCCGCGATCGACCACCTTGAACACGATGCGGTCGCGCAGCTCGTATTCACGCACGCGGCCATCGGTGTTCAGGCTCAGGATGACCTTCTCCTTTACATCCTGAAGGATTACCAGACTCACCTCGGCCTCAGCCGGGCTATCCACGATTTTGGTGCCGCCGTTGGCCGCGATCTGGCGGCGCAGGTTGGCGCCGGATTCGCTATAGGCGGACACACCCAGGTGGATCGACTTGAACGGCAGCGGCTGCGGGCCGCGCAGGTGGAAGCCGCAGGCGCTGAGCAGGGTCAGCCCGGCACACAGCAGGGCAGATCGAATTCGAGTCACGGTTGAATCTCCGGCCGCTGGCGCGGCGGCTTGGGGTGAAGGCGCGGCATCACGAGAGTGTCCACATCTCGCCGTTGCGAAGCCCGTGGCATTTCAGTACCGCTTCCTGTGCGAAGCCGCAGGATTCGTGCGGTTTGATCGCGCACGATCGGCGAATACATGCAGTTCGATCCGCAACAGGCCGAGCCAGTTGTCGGCCGTATCGAGCAGGGCCGACATCAGTGCGCGGCCGATACCCTGACCCTTCCAGGCCGGATCGACGTTAGTGCCGAGCTGCACTGCGCGGGCGCGCCGCACATCGATCTCTCGATGAAGGCCGACGCAGCCGACGATTTGTCCGTCGACGTTCGCCACCAGCGGCAATTTGTTCGGTTTGTTGTTCTTGAGCCGTTCCGCCCACAGTTCGATACCGGGGTAGGGCAGCTGTAGCGTGTTGGCAAATACTTCGGGCGGCGACATCAGCCGGGCGAGCGCTGCAGCGTCGCCCGGCTCTGCACATCGGATCTTGGGCGCGGCGGCCACGTCAGCAAACGATGTTCACCAGGCGGCCCGGCACGATGATGACCTTCTTCGCCGGCTTGCCCTCCATGAACTTCTGCGCGATGTCGGAGGCCAGTGCGGCAGCCTCGATCGCGGCCTTGTCGGCCGAAGCGGGGACCTTGATGCTGCCGCGCGTCTTGCCCAGCACCTGCAGCACTAGCTCAACCTCGTCCTGAATCAGCGCATCTTCTTGCGGTTCTGGCCAAGCGGCGTGGAGGATGTCTTCGCCGTAGCCTAGCTCGCGCCATAGCGCGTGTGTGATATGCGGCGTGATCGGCGAGAGCACGCGAAGCAGGATACCAAAGCTCTCCTGGATCACTTCGGCAGCCAGGGCGGTGTCGCGCGGGGCTTTCTCGATCGCATTGAGCATCTTCATCGTGGCCGAGGCGACGGTGTTGAACTGCTGTTTGCCGAGATCGTAGTTGGCCTGCTTGAGCAGCAGGTGAATTTCGCGCCGGAAGGCGGCAAGCTCAGAGGGGAGCTTGCTCGCGCCCAGGCTGCGCTCGGCCGGTAGTTTGCCCTTCAGCTCCGTTGCGAACAGGTAGCCGAAGGCCCAAACGCGTCGCAGGAAGCGATACGAACCTTCGACCCCTGCATCGGACCACTCCAATGTTTGTTCGGGCGGCGCAGCGAACATCATGAAGAAGCGCGCAGTGTCGGCACCGTACTGTTCGATGAGGCTTTGCGGATCGACGCCGTTGTTCTTGGACTTCGACATGGTGGTCATTTCGAAGTCCAGCGGGGTGCCGTCCTTTTTGAGCTTTGCACCAAGGATCTGGCCTTGCGGGCCGCGCTCGATCTCGACCTCGTCTTCCCAGTAGTAATTCTTTCCGCCGCTCTCCGGTTTGTGCGAAAACGCGGTCTTCAGCACCATGCCCTGCGTGAGTAGGTGCGAGAACGGTTCCTTGTACGTCACCAGGCCGAGATCACGCATCACCTTGGTCCAGAAGCGCGAGTAGAGCAGGTGCAGGATCGCGTGTTCGATGCCGCCGATGTACTGGTCAACAGTCATCCAGTAGTTCGTCTCGGCGTCGACCATCGCCTTATCCGAGAAGGTGCTGGCGTAGCGCGCGTAGTACCAGGACGAATCGACGAAAGTGTCCATCGTGTCCGTCTCGCGGCGCGCCGGCTTGCCGCACTTCGGGCAGTGGCAGGCGAGGAAGCTTTCGAGTTTGTTGAGCGGGTTGCCCGAGCCATCCGGTACACAGTCTTCTGGCAGTACGACCGGCAACTGGTCATCCGGCACCGGCACCGAGCCGCAGTCATCGCAGTGGATGATCGGGATTGGGCAGCCCCAGTAGCGCTGGCGCGAAATGCCCCAGTCGCGCAGACGCCACTGCACCTTCTTCTCTCCGATGCCGCGGGCTTCCAGCAATTCGGCGACCTTGTTCACCGCGGCTTCGTAGGCAAGCCCGTCCAGCACGCCGGAGTTGACGCAAACGCCGCGCTCCTTGTCGCCATACCAGGGCTTCCAGGCGTCCAGCGAGAAGCTCTCGCCTTCGACCTGCACTACCTGCTCGATGGCGATGCCGTATTTCTTCGCGAAGGCGAAATCGCGCTCGTCGTGCGCGGGCACGCCCATTACGGCACCGTCGCCGTAGCTCATCAGCACATAGTTGCCGACCCAGACTTCGACTTGCTTGCCGGTGAGCGGATGGGTGACAAAGAGTCCGGTCGGCAAGCCTTCCTTCTCCATGGTCGCCATGTCCGCTTCCATCACCGAGCCGTGCTTGCACTTGTCGATGAAAGCGGCAAGCGCGGGGTTGTTTTTTGCTGCGTGGGTGGCAAGCGGGTGTTCGGCGGCGACCGCGCAGAAGGTGACGCCCATGATCGTGTCGGCGCGGGTGGTGAAGACCCACAGCTTGCCGTCGCCGATCAGGCCGGACTCGTCTGAAATCTCGTGCGGGAAGGCAAAGCGCACGCCGACGCTCTTGCCGATCCAGTTGGCCTGCATCAGCTTTACGCGTTCCGGCCAGCCGGTCAGTTCATCCAGATCGCCCAGCAACTCTTCGGCGTACTGGGTGATACCGAGGTAGTAACCGGGGATTTCGCGCTTTTCGACCAGCGCGCCGGTACGCCAGCCGCGACCGTCGATCACCTGCTCGTTGGCGAGCACAGTCTGGTCGACCGGATCCCAATTCACGACCTGGGTCTTCTTGTAGGCGATGCCCTTTTCAAGCATGCGCAGGAACAGCCACTGGTTCCACTTGTAGTAGCTGGCATCGCAGGTGGCGAGCTCACGGCTCCAGTCGATCGCGAAACCGAGCGACTTGAGCTGCTTCTTCATGTAGGCGATGTTCTCGCGCGTCCACTTGGCCGGCGGCACGCCGTTCTTGATCGCCGCGTTCTCGGCCGGCAGGCCGAAGGCATCCCAGCCCATCGGCTGCAGCACGTTGTAGCCGCGCATCTTGTGCGAGCGGGACAGCACATCGCCGATCGTGTAGTTGCGTACGTGCCCCATGTGCAGCTTCCCCGAGGGGTACGGGAACATCGACAGGCAGTAGTACTTCGGGAGCGAATCGTCCCGGGAGACTTCAAAGGCCTGGGTGGAATCCCAGTGTTGTTGGGCCGCGGACTCGATCTCGGCCGGCGTGTATTTGTCCTGCATGGGCGCGTGCTCGCTGCAAAAAGGCGAAAACGCATATTCTACCGCCCGCACGCTGCAGCGCGGTATCCATATACCGGGCGACGCTTGCGGCGCCCGGTATCGGGGGGGTCAGGCTGCGCGGCGGACGCTGGCGCGCAGCGCGCCGAGCATGTCTTCCATTGCCTGCAGTGGCAACCGCGCGAGGTGATTCTGCGTGCGCACCATGCGAACCAGACGTGGCGCGAGGCGACGCTGGCGTTCTGCGTCGGTCAGTTCGAGCAGGCGATCGTGCGCTACAGCCCAATATTCAGGCCCGCCGACCCAACCAGTGGTGTCGGTGGCGTGGCGCAGCGCGTCGTGCCAGAGTTCCAGCGCCTGTTCGTCGCTGATGCCGGCCTTGCGGGCCAGCCAGGGGAGGTACATCGGGGCGTTCATGGGGGGCTTTCTCGCGGCACACCCCCTGGGGGAGGGGCGGGGATGGTGCGCCGCAAAAATAAGGGTAAACCGCGAGCGGAATTATAAGATCGACGAGCGATCAATGTTAGGTGCGCGAGTCAGTTTCTTGAGCTTTAACAAGCCCTTGCGTGCTACTGGTGGGTTGGCGCCGGGCGTTCACTTTGGCGCTCGGGTGGTGCGGCGCGGCAGGCGCGCCCATACTGCCGGCGCTGCCACGGTTTCCAGGAGTCTTCAGATGAGTTCAACAGTGCGAGTCGGCATCGTCGATCTTATA
>JAJZLD010000214.1 GCA_021803785.1 Pseudomonadota bacterium
GTCTTGGCGGCCTCACCACGGTGCTCGACGTGAAGATCCTCGACTACCCGACGCACGCCGCATCGCTGCCGGTGGCGATGATCCCGAACTGCGCCGCGACCCGCCACGCGCACTTTGTGCTCGACGGCTCGGGCCCGGTCTACCTCGACCCGCCCTCGCTCGCAAACTGGCCCAGCCTGACCTACGACGCCTCCAAGGGCAAGCGCGTAAATCTGAACGCAGTCACCCGCGAGGAAGTCGCCTCCTGGAAGCCGGGTGACGTGCTGCTGCTCAGCGGCAAGATGCTCACCGGCCGCGACGCCGCCCACAAGCGCATGGTGGACATGCTCAATAAGGGCGAGGCGCTGCCAGTCGATCTGGCCGGCCGCTTCATCTACTACGTTGGGCCGGTCGACCCGGTGCGCGACGAAGCCGTCGGCCCGGCGGGCCCGACCACCGCCACGCGCATGGACAAGTTCACCGAACAGGTGCTGGCGCAAACCGGTTTGCTGGGCATGATCGGCAAGGCCGAACGCGGCCCGGAGGCGATCGAGGCGATCAAGAAGCACCGGTCGGTGTACCTGATGGCCGTCGGCGGCGCCGCCTACCTCGTATCCAAGGCGATCAAAACGGCCAAAGTGGTCGGCTTCGCCGACCTGGGCATGGAAGCGATCTACGAGTTCGACGTGGTCGACATGCCGGTCACCGTGGCCGTCGATTCGCTCGGCACCTCGGTGCACCAAACCGGCCCGGCCGAGTGGCAGGCGAAGATCGGCAAGATCCCGGTCAAGACGGTCTGAGTGTTTCTGCTCGGATCATGAAGCGGCGGGCGCAATGGCGCTGCGCCGCTTTTCTTTTGGCAGTTGCAGGGGCTTACGTCACCGCTGCCGCAGGTCGCCGCACGGTGCGGCGATACAGCAGCCCACTCAACAGGCTGGCTATTCCTATTCCGCAAGCCGCGAGCGTGTCGCGGATACCTAGCACATGAGCGAAGCTCCCGACGGCGAAGCTGCCCAAAGGCACGATGCCCAGCAAGGCCATCGAGTACAGCGCCATCACCCGACCGCGGAAGGCATCTTCGACACGTGTTTGGATCAGCACATTGCTGCGCGCAACGGCCAGGATCACCGCAAAGCCGACCCCGGTCAGCAACGCCGTCGCCAGCCAATGCTAGGGCGTCAGCGCGAAACCGGCGAGGCAAGCCCCAAGCGCGGCCCCGCCGGTCGCTCATTGCGACAGCAATCGCTCCAAGGCTTCGATGCGGTGCCGACGCGGCGTGGTGATAGCGTAGAAGTGCTCCTGCAACTGCGTCGATTGGCCAACCGTCACCAGCGCCCCGGCCCGCAGTTCGTCCTGCACCACAACCTCGGGCAGCACGGTTAGCCATCCGCTATCGCGCGCGATCAGGCGCAGCATGGCCATGTCGTCCACCTCCGCGCGCAAGCGCGGCCGCACATCGGCCGAGGCACAGAGCGCATCGAACTGGGCGCGCAACGCATGCCTTGGCCCCGGCAGCGCGATATCGAGACCGTCGAGGTCTTCCGGTATCCGCAGCGTGCGACCTTTCCAGATGCCGGCGGGCCCCACGAGCGAGATCGACTGGCTGCCAAGAAAGCGGCAATGCAGCGGCCGGTCGGCATCCGACGGCACCGTCTCGTTCGCCAGTACCACATCGAGTTGATGCTGGAGCAAGCGAGTCAGCAAACCTTCCAGCACGCCCGATTCAAGCGTCAGCACCACGCCAGGATCGGCCAGCGCCGGGCGAATCCAGTTCTCCTGATAGTTACGCGACAGGGTTGCGACGCTGCCCACCCGTAGCCGCGTCAAGCCCTCGCTGCGCCCGTCGAGGCGCCCCAGCATTTCTTGCCCGAGGCCGAAGATGTCTTCGGCGTACGAAAGCACCAGCTGCCCGGTATCGGTGAGTTGCAGCCGCCGCCCCTGGCGCTTGAACAGGGGCTCGCCGAGTCGATCCTCAAATTGGCGGATCTGTGCCGACAGCGCCGATTGCGACGTGTGAAGCTCGGCCGCAGCGCGCGTGAGATGCCCAAGCCTTGCGACCCGCCAGAAGTAAAACAGGTGGTGGAAGTTCAGCAGTTCCAGCTTCATTGTTCTGTTTTTTCGATTGTTTCGTTCGAATCATTGTAATTTACAGAACAAACACCACAACGCAAGATCCGAACAGTTTTCGAATCGAGAAAAGCTGCCATGGAACTGCTCCCGAGTGTTTTGACCTTCAGCCTTCTGCTGCCAGTCGCCCTGATGGTGATCGGCGTGCTGCTGCCGTTCCTGCCCAAGGTTCAGCAGGCTCGACAGTGGCGAGGCTTCTTCGCGCTATCGCTGGCTGCCTTGCTCGCCGCGGCGATCGGACTCGTGCTGCGCGGCAATTCGGCCACCGGCACGGCCACATTCATCTCGCCCTGGTTGGCGGCCCCCGTGTTGGGCGGCTGGCTAGCGGTGTTGGTGCAATTGCTCGGCACCCTGATCGGCGCCTTTTCGTCGCGCTACCTGCAGGGTGAGGCGGGCCAACAGCGCTACCTTGCAGCACTCGCCGGCGTGCTGGCGGCGGTGCATCTGCTGCTGCTCGCGGACCACTGGCTCCTGCTGATCGCGGCGTGGGCGCTGGTCGGCGTGGCGCTGCAGCACCTGCTGTGCTTCTACCCCGATCGCCCGTTCGCCCAACTCGCAGCCTTCAAGAAACGGCTCGCCGATCGCCTGGCCGATGCGCTGCTGATCGCCGCCGCGGCACTGGCGTGGTGGGCCGTGGGCAGCGGCTCGCTCTCGGCGCTCTGGACACATCTCGCGCAGGATGGTGCCTCGGCTGCGCTGCAGTTCAGTGCGGTGTGCCTGGTGCTCGCCGTGGTGCTACGTACCGCGCTGCTGCCGGTTCATGGCTGGCTGATCCAGGTGATGGAGGCGCCGACACCGGTATCCGCCCTGCTCCACGCCGGCGTTGTTAACCTCGGCGGCTATGTGCTGATCCGCTTCTCGCCGCTGTTGGAGCACGCCCCCGTCGCACGCTGGTTGCTGGTGGCCTTTGGCCTCGGTACGGCGATCCTCGCCGGCCTGGTCATGCTCACCCGGATCAGCATCAAGGTTCGACTCGCCTGGTCCACCGTGGCACAGATGGGCTTCATGGTGCTCGAATGCGGGCTCGGCCTCTACACGCTCGCGGCGCTGCACCTGATCGGCCACTCGCTGTACAAGGCGCACACCTTCCTGTCGGCCTCGACGGCAGTGCAACACACACGGATCCAGGCGCTGCACGACGCACGCACGCCCACGCCGTTGAGCCTGCTGCTCGCGCCAGCACTGGCTGCCGCGGGCGTGTTCGCGGTGCTCGCACTGTTCCGCGATGCCGCCTGGCCGTGGTGGTGGAGCCTCCTGCTGGCCCTTGCCTGGGCACCCTTGCTGTGGCTGCCTCAAGCAAGCGACCAAACCCTTCGTCAGACCCTGCGCCACTACGCAGCCGGCGTTGTGATGGTCGTTGGCCTTACCACGCTGGCGATGCTGGCCCACGCGATCCCGCTGGGGACGGTCAATCGCCCCGATACCGCGACGGGTGTTATTGCCTTGCTCGGCATGGTCTGCCTGCACGGCTGGCTGGTGGCACTTCAACTCCGGCCTGCGGCACTCGCGCGCAGCCGGCGCTGGAGCTACGCCGGCCTCTACCTCGATGAGTCCTACACCCGACTCGCCTTGTGGCTCTGGCCAACGCGCTGGGCACCCGCGTCACATGAGCGTCACAGCAGCCGCAGCAACGGCGCCATTCGCGCCAGGGCCTGACCCCACACCCCCCGCAGGAGATCAACATGGATACGCTGCAACTTACTGAACAGGCACGGCCGAACGGTCTCGCAAACAACCTTGCGGGCGCGCGGGCTGAAACCGGATCAGCGCAGAACGATTTACTCATCAACGAGCAGATCGAATCCGCCTGCGCGCAAGCCTGTCGTGCGATTGCGCCCGCCTGGCCACTGGATCGGGCGATCGCGGTGAATCCGCATTGGTCGCGCATCGGTATGCCGCTGCGCCGTGTGGCCGCCCGCATGGCGGTGCTCGGCGATATCCGGGTGTTTCCGTCGCGCGAATCGCAGCGGCAAGCCTGGGAGGAAGGCCGCATCACTCGCGCGGATCTCGACTACGCGCTGTCGAATCTGCCTCAAGCGGCCGGCATGCTGAGCGCGCAGCAGTGCATCGACGCGCTGCAAAGCGACTGGACGCCCGCCCGGCTGCCGCTCCTGATCGACACCCTCGACAATGATCCGGCACGGCACACGCGGCTCTCGTGGCGTCAGGCCATCACGCACCAGGTCAGCCAGACCTGCGCCGCCTACTTCGACGCCCACCAGGCCGACTGGCAGCCGAGCCGCGATCAGGGGCTGTACGCCTTCTGGCGCGACACCCTGCAGCACGACCACGGCATCGGCCTGCTGATGGGGCTGCCCGACCTGGGCCGCCGGCTCGACGTGCTGCCCGCCACGCGGCTGGACGCCGAACGCTGGGCGCTGCGCCGGCTCGGCCTGCCGGAAACCGTCTGGGCCGACTATCTGGAAGCGGTGCTGCTGACGGTAAACGGCTGGGCCTCCTGGTGCGCCTACCAGGGCTGGCAAGCCGGCCTGGAAGGGCGTGAGGACCCGAACCTGCGCGATCTGCTCGCGATCCGGCTCGCATGGGGCGCCGTGCTGCTCGACTGCAAGGACGACGCCAGCACGCGGCTCGCCTTCGCTGCGCTGCAGGCGTCGTGGCAGCGCGCCGCGGCGTTGCTCGACGAAAGCGAAGCAGGCTTGCTGGCCGACGAAGTCTGGCAACTCGCGCTCGAAGCCGGCTACCAGCGCCAACTGGCCCACAAACTCACCGCCACGACGAGCAAGACGCCTGCCGAGCAGAAGATCGAAGTACAGGCCGCCTTCTGTATCGATGTGCGCAGCGAACCGATGCGTCGCGCCCTCGAAGCAGTCTGGCCCGCCGTGCAGACGATCGGCTTCGCCGGCTTCTTCGGGCTACCGGTCGCATACACTCCGCTGGCCAGCGCCGCCCGCCGGCCCCAACTCCCGGGCCTGCTCGCTCCGGCGATGGAAGTCACCGATCGGATCTACGCGACCCCCGGCGAGACGGGCCAGCCCGATGAGGCCGCCGAGGCCGCCGCCGCGAGTGGCCGGCGCGCGCGCCTTGGCCTCGCCGCGCAGTGGCAAGCGGCCAGTCGCTGGCCGGGCGCAGCCTTCTCGTTTGTCGAAGCAGCCGGTGCCGGTTACCTCGGCAAGCTCGGGCAATGGCTGCGGCCCTCGGCGCAGGCCCGGCAGCGCGATGATCTGGCCGGCCTGCCGCACCGCTATCGCGCCGTCTGCAGACCCCAGCTCAACGCGCTGAATGTCGACACGAAGGTGGCGCTCGCGGCGCGCGTACTGCACGCGATGGGGCTCGAGCACAGTCTTGCGCCGCTGGTGCTGCTGGTCGGGCACGGCAGTCAGTCGACCAACAACGCGCACGCTGCCGCGCTCGATTGCGGTGCCTGCTGCGGGCAGACCGGCGAGGTCAACGCGCGCAGCCTGGCGCTGCTGCTCAACGAGAAATCGGTGCGGGCCGGCTTGCTGGCGCGCGGCATCGCGATTCCCGCGCAGACGCGCTTCGTCGCCGCGCTGCACAACACCACCACCGACGAAATCGAGGGCTTCGACCTCGATCTTCTGCCCGCCGACGCCCGCGCACGCTGGGATCAACTGCAAGTGGTCTTCTCGCAAGCGTCTTGGTCAGCAGGTCACCCCGCTTG
>JAJZLD010000215.1 GCA_021803785.1 Pseudomonadota bacterium
CAACGAACACCTTGACAGCCTCCCCGGACTTTTCGTCCGGAACACCAATCGCCGCCACCTCCATCACCGCCGGGTGCGACGCAACAACATCTTCCACCTCGTTCGGATAGACGTTGAAGCCGGAAACAAGAATCATGTCCTTCTTCCGATCGACAATTCGGACGAACCCCTTCTCATCAACCACCGCCACGTCACCGGTTTTCAGGAAGCCATCAGGCGTCATGACTTTGGCGGTTTCGTCCGGGCGGTTGTAGTAGCCCGCCATCACCTGCGGCCCACGCACACAGAGCTCACCGGATTCGCCGACCCCCAGTTCGCGGCCATCTTCATCGCGAATTGAAATCTCGGTCGACGGAAGCGGCAGGCCGATTGCGCCGTTGAACGCAGGCAGATCAAGCGGATTGATCGTTACTGCCGGTGATGTCTCGGTCAGACCATAGGCCTCCACCAACGGACGCCCCGTGAGCGCACGCCATTTGTCGGCGACCGCGCGTTGCACAGCCATGCCGCCCCCCAAGGCGCAGCGCAGCTGCGAGAAGTCGAGCTTGGCGAAATCGGGGTGGTTCAACAACGCGTTGAAGAGCGTGTTAACACCGGTAATCGCTGTGAACGGATACTTTTGCAACTCCTTCACAAAACCGGGAATGTCGCGCGGATTCGTAATCAGGAGGTTGGTCGCTCCAACCTTGAAGAAAGTAAGGCAGTTAGCGGTAAGCGAGAAGATGTGATAGAGCGGCAACGCGGTAACGATTACCTCTTCGCCCTCCTTCAGGAACGGTTTGATCCAGGCATGCGCCTGCTGGAGATTGGCAATGATGTTGCGGTGCGTGAGGACGGCACCCTTTGAAACCCCCGTGGTACCGCCGGTGTATTGCAGGAATGCAATGTCATCTTGCGTGACCTTCACAGCTTCCAACTGGCGGCCCTGTCCGCGCGCCATCGCCTGCTTGAAGGGGATATGCCCGGGAATGTTCCAGTCCGGAACCATCTTCTTGACGCGCTTGACCACAAAGCTGACAAGCGCCCCTTTGAGTCCACCCAGCATGTCGCCGATGCGGGTGACGACAACATGCTTCACCGGGGTATGGGCAAGCACCTCTTGCAGCGTTGAGGCGAAGTTCTCGAGGATCACGATTACTTCCGCACCCGAATCCTTGAGTTGATGCTCGAGCTCACGAGGCGTATACAGCGGGTTGCAGTTCACGACTACATAGCCGGCGCGCAAAGCGCCCCACAGACACACCGGATACTGTAAAAGATTCGGCATCATCAGCGCGATACGCGCCCCCTTCGGCAGCTTTAAATCCTGCTGCAGGAAGCCAGCGAACGCAGCACTCAAACGATCGAGCTCGTCGTAACTGATCGCCTTGTCCATGTTGACATAGGCCGTCCGCGGGCCGAACTTACGCACGCCCTCGGCAAACAGGTCACCAATCGACCCGTACTGCGTCAGATCGATGTCTGCCGGCACGCCAGCCGGATAGCTCTTGAGCCAGACCTTCTCCATCTCCATACCCCCGGTGTTGTGTTATGTTTTCCCGAACGCGCTTCGAATACCGACTGATCGATAATCTGCCCCAGAAGCGTCGCCTGGTATCGTCTAAAAGTTCACTCGTCGTCCGCCTCGGTGGGCCAATTGCGAATGTAGTTCTTGAGCATCTTGTTCTCGAAACTCCGCTCCTCAAGGACCGCCTTTGCCACATCGTGAAATGAGACGACGCCCATCAGTGTTGTCCCATCCATCACTGGGAGGTAACGCTGGTGGTCATCGACCATCACGCGGCGGAGCTCGTCCATCTCCATATCCGGCCCGGCAACCCGCGGATTGCGAAGCATGACATCCGACACAGTCAGCGCCCCCCAGCCTGCCCCAGCGGAAGTCAGCGCTTTGAGCACTTCGCGGAAGGTCAGCATGCCAACCATGCGACCATGATCGAACACAACCAGCGAACCGACATCCTGTTCGCTCATGACCGATGCGGCCTCCGCGAGTGCAGTGCCCGGCGCCACGGTGTAAAGCACCTTGCCCTTGATCGCCAGAATTTCACTTACCAGCATCACTCACTCCTCGCTATAAGACCGCTTCGAAACAGCTTGCGACATGGCGGTTGAATGGCAACCAGATCACGCCATACTCTACCGTATGGTTAAGCCGAATGTGAACACCTGTTAGCCCCACCAGAAACACAAAGGGCGACTCAGAGGTCGCCCATGTATCACTAACCGCCAAAGCCAGCTCAGCGCTGCAGATCGCCAAGTTTGCCTTTGACCTTCGCCCACTCGTCCGCGTCAGGCAGGGGATCCTTGCGCTCGACGATTGGCTTCCACAACTTGGCCAGCTCTGCATTAAGCGCGATGAAAGACTGCTGATCTGCCGGCACGTCGTCTTCAGCATAGATCGCCTCAACCGGGCACTCAGCCACACAAAGGGTGCAATCAATGCATTCATCCGGGTCGATCACCAAAAAATTCGGGCCTTCGCGAAAGCAATCGACCGGGCAAACATCTACGCAGTCGGTGTATTTGCACTTGATACAGGCTTCAGTCACCACATAAGTCATTTTTATCTCTCCATCGGCGATTGGGGGCATGCTTCACCGCGAAGCCCAATGATACCGGAGCTTCCCTGTGCTCCAACACCACCCATTTCACGATCCAGCAAAGCGCGCGCCACAACTCATCTTTTTTTAGTAGCATTCACCGCTTACCCGGACTCAACCCCGACTCCCGCCTCGAGATCTGACCGCACGGCAATCACACAAGGCAAACATCAGCAATCCGGGCCGTTCCAAACAGCGAGGAATCATGAGCGAACACATCCTTCACGTCACCGACGCATCCTTCGAGCAGGACGTTCTGCAAGCGCAAACGCCTGTTCTGGTCGATTACTGGGCAGAGTGGTGCGGCCCCTGCAAGAGCATCGCGCCGATTCTTGACGAAATCGCTAAAGAGTACGCTGGCAAGCTCGTCGTAGCCAAGCTCAACATCGACGAAAACGCTGAGACGCCAGCCAAGTACGGCATCCGCGGGATCCCAACGCTCATGCTGTTCAAGGCGGGCAGCGTTGAGGCGACCAAGGTTGGTGCGCTCTCCAAATCGCAATTGACCGCATTCATTGACAGCAACCTATAATACGGTTAGATTCATGGCCTAAATGCTTCGGCGCGCCGCCCGGTGCGCCGTTTTCAATCAACACTTCCTTCCCACCCCGTCGTATTCACGACTTCAAACGGCGCTCAGTCTCGCCGGTCAGGTATTTCCATGCACCTCTCGGAGCTCAAGTCACTCCACGTCAGCCAGTTGCTCGAAATGGCGCACGCCAACGAGATCGACGGCGCCAACCGCCTCCGCAAACAAGAATTGGTCTTTGCTCTGTTACGCAACCGGGCAAAGAAAGGTGAGCCGATATTTGGCGACGGCGTGCTGGAAGTGTTGCCGGACGGCTTCGGGTTCTTGAGATCACCCGACACCTCTTATCTGGCCGGCACCGACGACATTTACGTCTCACCCTCACAGATCCGCCGCTTCAATCTTCATACCGGCGACACGATCGAGGGCGAGATCCGGACACCGAAGGATGGCGAGCGCTACTTCGCGCTGGTGAAGGTCGACAAGGTCAACTTTGAATCGCCAGAGGCGTCGAAGCACAAGATCCTGTTTGAAAACCTGACGCCGCTGCATCCGAACCAGTGCCTCAAGCTTGAGCGTGAGATTCGAGCGGAAGAGAACATCACGAGCCGGGTTATCGATATGATCGCGCCGATCGGCAAGGGGCAGCGCGGCCTGCTGGTTGCCCCACCGAAGTCCGGCAAAACCGTGATGCTGCAGCACATTGCGCACGCGATCACGACCAACCATCCTGACGTCGTGGTGATCGTGTTGCTGATCGACGAACGCCCGGAAGAAGTGACCGAAATGCAGCGCTCGGTGAAGGGCGAAGTGGTTGCTTCGACCTTCGACGAACCCGCAACGCGCCACGTTCAGGTCGCCGAAATGGTGATCGAGAAGGCAAAGCGCCTCGTCGAGCACAAACGCGATGTGGTGATTCTGCTGGACTCGCTTACCCGCCTCGCGCGCGCCTACAACACGGTCGTCCCCGCCTCGGGCAAGGTGCTCACTGGCGGCGTCGACGCCAATGCCCTGCAAAAACCCAAGCGCTTCTTCGGTGCGGCGCGGAATATCGAAGAGGGCGGCTCGCTCACCATCATCGCCAGCGCCCTGATCGACACCGGTTCGCGCATGGATGATGTGATCTACGAGGAATTCAAGGGCACTGGCAACATGGAGATCCACCTGGATCGTCGCATGGCCGAGAAGCGCGTCTATCCGGCAATCAACGTCAACCGCTCGGGCACTCGTCGCGAGGAACTGCTAATTGAGCCAGCCATCCTTCAGAAGGTATGGATCCTGCGCAAACTCCTTTACGGCATGGACGAAATCGAGGCGATGGAGTTCCTGCTCGACAAGATCAAAGCGACGAAGACCAACAACGATTTCTTCGATGCTATGCGGCGCGGCTGATCAAGCTACCTGTCACGTCCCGCGTGGTTATAAACGCGTTTGACAAACAACTCGGGTCGCTGTGACTGCCATTGTTTCAACGCCGAGATGGGGGCCTGGTGATTGAGCACACGCTGAGGGATGTGATGGTTGTAAGCGACGACATAGTGGATCAGCGTGGTCTGCAGTTCAGCGGCCGATGCAAAGCGGGTTTGGGTGATCAGTTCCGCGATCCGGCCGTTGAAGCGCTCGACCATGCCTTTGGTTTGCGGGTGACGGGGCGGAATCAAGCGGTGCTCAATGCCGCCGCGGGCACAGGCCGCGTCAAAGGCGTGTTTTCCAGAGGGCTGTTTTTGAGCGCCGGTGAAGCGCTCCGTAAATTGACTGCCGTTGTCGGTGAGCACCTTCTCGATCTTCATTGGCGCCGCACGTTGAAGACGGCGCAAGAAGTCCACGCTGCGCGCTTCGCTCTGATCGGGATAGATGTGCACAAACACCCAGCGCGTGGCCCGGTCGATGGCCACAAACAGGTAACGCCGGGTGCGTTCATCCGGCATCAGGGGCAGGTACTTGATGTCGATATGGATAAACCCCGGCGCATAGTTTTTGAAAGTCTTCTTGGGCGGGGCCTGCTCGCCAGTTTGTTCCTGAGTGAGCGCACGCAGATTGGACAGACCGTGACGACGCAGGCAGCGATCAATCCCCGAGCGGGAGGCCGACGGGTGGATGAAGGCCCGGGTGATCGCGACCAGATCATCGAGCGACAAGAGCAAGAGGCGACGCAGCTCGGTCACGATCTGCTCCTGGGCCGGGCTGAGTTTCGTTTGCAGGGTGTGCGGTCGATGCGAGCGATCTTCCACCTCATCCCGGTTCTGCCACTTACGCACCGTCTGGGTCGTGATGTTGTAGCGCCGCGCCAGCTCTGCCTGGGGCAACGAAGTCTCCCGGATCTCCGCGCGGGTCAGCGGCGTGGTACGGGCTTGGCTATGAATGCGATGGCTCATGAGCGGTCCTTCAGGCTTGTGATCAGACTCTGCAGAACATCCCGCGCCTGGAACAGGGGCCAGCTCCGAGACGGAATATGATCACACGGGACCCAACAGCTACCCACCAAAAAACGCCGGTCCATGACCGGCGTTGTTTGTTTTTTCGTAAGCATCCGCCACGCCTTCGCCCTCATCGCGCCTGCTCCTCGATAACCAGCACAACGTAGC
>JAJZLD010000216.1 GCA_021803785.1 Pseudomonadota bacterium
ACGCCCGGCCGAACTACCGCGGCGGGCGCGGCTGGGGGTAAGCTGTTCCCGCAGCAGACCGTGCCGGCGCGCACGGCAAGGGAGGCGACACGAATGAAACGGCGACTTTTCGGCATCCTGTTCTGCCTTGGTCTCGGTGCGGCGCCCGCACTCGCCACGACGCCGCCGCTACCCCTGATCCGCTGGCAGATCCTCGACTTCCCGCCTTACCACATCGTCAGCGGCCCGAATCGCGGCGAGGGTTTGCGCGACCAGTTTCTGCAAACCCTGATCGCCGAATTGCCCGGCTTTCGCCATGAGATCGAGGTCAGCGGGGCGGAACGCCAGACGGCGCTGATGAGGGCCGCGCAACCGGTGTGCACGCTGTCGATGCTGCGCACTCCGGAACGCGAGAGCTTCATGCACTTCGCGCAGCAACCGATCCAGTTGCAGTTGCCGGTGGTGCTGATCGTGCCGCGCGCCGTGGCACAAGACAACGCCTTGCCGGTGGAGCGAAACGGCTTGGTTTCGCTCGGCGGCACACTGGCGCTCGGCAAGCTCCATCTCGGGGTGGTGCCCAAACGCAGCTTCGGCCCGAGCATCGATGAAGTCATCGCCGCGGCGCGTCGTCAGCATCCGGATTCGGTGCTCGAATTTGCCGAGCAAGGCGTCGTCGCCGGTCTACTCAAGCTGATGCAGCGAGGGCGCTTCGAACTGGCACTCGGCTACTCGCTGGAGGTTGAGCAGTTGCGGCGCAACGACCCCAGCATCGGGGAACTGCGTTACTTCCCGCTGACCGAGGCACCCGCGCTGGTGCCGGCGCAGATCGGCTGCAGCCGCCACCCGGACGCCCTCCGCGCGCTGCGCGCCATCGATGCCGCGCAGCCACGACTTGCCGATGCCCGCCGGCGACTGCAAGACGCCTATGCAGCGCTCCTGCCGGAATCGGAACGCACCCGCTACCGCACCCTGCTGACCGCACTCGGCGACAACCCCGCGCCATGAAAAAGGCCGCCCGCAGGCGGCCTTCACATTGCAACGGGCAGACTTACCAGATGCGGATACGATCCGCTTCCGCCTTGTACATGCCATCGCCCGGCTTGGTGCCGAAGGCCGCATGGAACCCATCGTGGTTCACCGCTGCGCCGTTGGCGCGGAACTGCGGCGGCGAGTGCGGATCAATCGTCAGCAACTGCAGCGCGCGCTCTTCGCGCACCTTGTTGCGCCACGCCTGCGACCAGCCGAGGAAGAAGCGCTGGGCGCCGGTGTAGCCGTCGATCACCGGTGCCTCCTTGCCGCCGAGCGACAGCATGTAAGCTTTGAAGGCGATCTGCAGCCCAGAGAGGTCGGCAATGTTCTCGCCCAGCGTCAGCTTGCCGTTGAGCTTGTGGCCCGGAATCGGCTCATAGGTTTCGTACTGCGCGACGAGTTTGGCGCCCAGTGCGTCGAAGGCCTTGCGGTCATCGTCGGTCCACCAGTTCTGCAACTTGCCGTCGCCGTCGAACTGGCTGCCTTGGTCATCAAAGCCGTGACTGATCTCGTGGCCGATCACCGCACCGATCGCACCGTAGTTCACCGCATCGTCGGCGCCCATATCGAAGAAGGGCGGCTGCAGGATCGCAGCGGGGAATACGATCTCGTTCAGCGAGGGGTTGTAGTAGGCGTTCACCGTCTGCGGCGTCATCTCCCATTCGGCGCGGTCGACCGGCTTCCCGGCCTTGGCGGCGAGGCGCTCCCACTCAAAGCGGGTGGAGCGCTGGCGGTTGCCGAGCGCGTCGCCCTCCTTCACCACGAGCTTGCTGTAGTCGCGCCACTTGTCGGGGTACCCGATCTTGGTCATGTACTTCGACAGCTTGTCCTTGGCCTGCGCCTTGGTCGTCGGCGACATCCATGCGAGGCCGTCGATCGAATCGCTATACGCCTTCATCAGGTTGGCGACCAGCTCCTGCATGCGTGCCTTGTAGGCCGGTGGGAAGTGGCGTGCCACGTAGACCTGGCCGACCGCCTCGCCGAGCGCGCCGTTCACTTCGGCGATGCCTTTTTGCCAGCGCGGCTTGTCTTCCTTCGCACCGGTCAGCGCGGCACCACGGAAGGCAAAGCGTGCGTCACGGAATGCCTTCGGCAGGACGTCCGCCGCTTCATCGAGCGCACGCAGCTTCAGATAGGTCTTCACTTCGGACAGCGGCGTCTCCGCCAGCAGCTTTGCGATCGCAACCGTGGCGCTGGGTTGCGACACGGACAGGCGATCGATGCCTTCGAGCTTGGCCGACTTGAGGAAAGCGTCCCAGTCGAGCTCCGGCGCGCTCTTCTTCAGCTCGGCCGGCGTCATTGGGTTGTAGATCTTCACCGGATTGCGGTTTTCCACCTTGTCCCAATGCACGTCGGCGATGCGCCGTTCCAGCGCCAGCACCATCTTTGCCGTGGCTTCCGGATGCTTGTCGCCGGAAAGGCGTGCCAGCGTCGCAAGGTATTGCTCGTACGCGCCGCGGGCCTTGGCGATGCGCTCGTCGTCCTTCAGGTAGTAATCGCGATCGGGCATGCCCAGCCCGCCCTGCCAGGTCATTACGCGGTTGACCGTCGGCTCCTTGAAGTCCGCCGTCACCCACAGGTTCACCGGGGTATCCATGGCGCCCTGTACCGTGCCCATCCAGACGGCGAGATCCTGGCGCGTCTTGATCGCGTCGATCGTGGCCAGCATCGTCTTGACCGGCTTCATGCCAGCCTTGTCGATCGCAGCGGTGTCGATGTACGAGCCATAAAAGGCAGAGATCTTCTGCTCGACACTACCCGCCTTCTGCTTCTTCGCGGCCAGTTCCTCAACGATCGCGCGGACCTCCTTGTCCGACTTGTCGCGCAACTGGATGAAGGTGCCGAAGTCGGCCTTGTCGGCAGGGATCTCGGTGGTGTCGACCCAACGGCCGTTGGCAGCGCGGAACAGGTCGTCCTGAGCACGCGAGGCGGGATCAAAACCTGCCAAATCGAGACCGGAATTGAGTGGGGCGGCAGCGGCGACGCCAGCCGCGAGCAGGAGCGCAGCAAGCGGCGCCAGGCGGAATGCTTTCATGCAATGTCCTCGTGGGAGCAAAAACGACAGGCGAGACCGATCTGGCCACGCCAGACTGAGCGCGCAGATTAACGGAGAGCAGCGCGCCTGCGTATCCGTTTCGTATCGTTTTGTAGCAGCGGTGAAAACTCAATGTGTTTCGGGCTAAAAGCAGTTCTCACTCTTCTCGAACACGATACGCCGGACACCCGGATCGCATCAAACGCTGGCTGGTATGACAAAGCAATAGCGAACGCAACCGCGACTTTCACCGACTATGTAACTTTCTCCGCAGGCTCCGGATATCGTCAGGCTCTTTCTTGTCAGCGCTGTCCGGTAGTCTGACGGGCGGGAAGAGCGGCGGCAGCGCAACCTACTCGTAATAGGTCTTCCTGTACGACATGGATAACCCGTGGTGGTCGGATCAAATGCTCGTTAGCGATCGTCGTAGCGCCTGAAATAAGCCTTCGCACTTCGGTGTGAATGAACAAGGGGCCGAAAGGCCCCTTGTTCTTTGATCCGCCGAAGGCTGTGTCGCCTTACAGCAACACGCGCTCAATGCCGCCCTTGTTGGCGGTTTCGACGAAGCGTTCGAGCCAGTCTTGGCCCAGCAGGTGGCGCGCCATTTCAATAACAATGTAATCGGCGTCGAGGCCGGCGATATCGTCCTTGTAGCGATGCAGCCCCTGCAGACAGGCCGGGCAGGAAGTGAGGATCTTGAGGTCGCCTTCGAAGCCGTCGGCGCGCAGTGCGCTGGCATTCTTCTGCATCTCTTCTTCCTTGCGGAAACGCACCTGGGTGGCGATGTCGGGGCGCGCGATCGCGAAGGTGCCGGCCTCGCCGCAGCAACGGTCGTTCTTCGTGATCTTCGTGCCGTCGGCGGTTTGCACCAGTGCGTTCACCGTCTTCACCGAATCCTGCTGCTTCATCGGGTTGTGGCAGGGCTCGTGGTACATGTAACGCACGCCCTTCACGCCTTCGAGCTTGACGCCCTTCTCGAGCAGGAATTCGTGGATGTCGATCAGCCGGCAGCCGGGGAAGATCTTCTCGAATTCGTACATTGTGAGCTGGTCGTAGCAGGTGCCGCAGCTGACCACCACAGTCTTGATGTCGAGGTAGTTGAGCGTGTTCGCCACGCGATGGAAGAGCACCCGGTTGTCGGTGGTGATCTTGTCGGCCTTGTCGTAGTCGCCCGAGCCGCGTTGCGGATAGCCACAGCACAGGTAACCCGGCGGCAGTACTGTCTGCACGCCGACGTTGTAGAGCATCGCCTGCGTCGCGAGTCCGACCTGTGAGAACAGGCGCTCCGAGCCGCAACCTGGGAAGTAGAAGACCGCCTCGGAATCCGGGCGCGTCTTCTGCGGATCGCGAATCACCGGCACCACGGCCGCGTCTTCGATGTCCAGCAGCGCGCGTGCCGTCTTGTTCGGCAGCTTGCCCGGCATCTTCTTGTTCACGAAGTGGATCACCTGCGCCTTGAGCGGCGCCTTGCCGACGGTGGACGGCGGCTGCTTCGTGGTTTCCTTCGACAAGGGCTTGAGCAGCTCGACACCCAGGCGCTGCGCCTTGTAGGCCCACTCGATGCTGGTCTTGCGCAGGAACTTGATGGTTTCCGGGTTCTTCGTGTTGAGGAAGGCCATGCCCAGCTTCTTCGCCGGGTTGAAGCTCTGCTTGCCCATCTTGCGCAGCAGGTTGCGCATGTTCATCGACACATCGCCGAAGTCGATGTCGACCGGGCAAGGCGTGACGCACTTGTGGCACACGGTGCAATGGTCGGCCACATCCTCGAACTCTTCCCAGTGGCGGATCGAGATGCCGCGCCGCGTCTGCTCTTCGTACAGGAATGCTTCGATCAGCAGCGAGGTCGCGAGGATCTTGTTGCGCGGCGAGTAGAGCAGGTTCGCGCGCGGCACATGGGTGGTACAGACCGGCTTGCACTTGCCGCAGCGCAGGCAATCGGACACCGAGTCGGCGATCGAGCCGATGTCGCTCTGCTGCATGATCAGCGACTCATGGCCCATGAGGTTGAAGCTGGGCGTGTAGGCGTGCGTCAGGTCGCCGCCGGGCATCAGCTTGCCCTTGTTGAAGCGGCCCTCCGGGTCCACCTTCTGCTTATAGGCGCGGAAAGGCGCCATCTCGGCGTCGGTGAGGAATTCGAGCTTGGTGATGCCGATGCCGTGCTCGCCGGAAATCACGCCGTTGAGGCTGCGTGCGAGTTCCATGATGCGGGCGACGGTGGCATTGGCCTCCTGCAGCATCTCGTAGTGGTCGGAGTTCACCGGCAGGTTGGTGTGCACATTGCCGTCGCCGGCGTGCATGTGCAGCGCCACGAACACGCGGCCGCGCAGCACTTCTTTGTGGATCGCAACGATGCGCTCACGCAGCGGATCGAAGACCTTGCCCTCGAAGATGTCTTCGAGCTGCGGCTGTAGTTCAGCTTTCCACGAAATGCGCACCGAATAGTCCTGCACCCGGTGGAAGAGCCGCGGCTGCGCCGCCTTGTTGGTCAATTCGCCAGCGACGACGCCCAGCTCGGCGAAGCGCGCTTCGGCCTCGGCCAATGGCGTATCGAGGTGATCGAAAATCCACTGCCAGCGGTTGCGAACGTTCGACAGCAGTTCGAGCGCTTGCGCGCGACGATCGCCAATCAGTTCCTCGGCATCCACGGTGGCTTCAGA
>JAJZLD010000217.1 GCA_021803785.1 Pseudomonadota bacterium
GCCCGATTTCTCGCCGCTCGTCGCAGGCACGTTGGGCGAAAAGCTGGGCTGGCATTGGGGTTTCGCCTCGGCTGGTGTAGGCATGGCAATTGGCGTGTTCACGCTGCTGCGCTGGCAACACTTGCTCGGCGATGCCGGCTTACGTGCCGGTCAGCGCGCGATGGATCGCCGCGACTGGTCGCGCATTCTCGCGATCAGCGCCGCGAGTGTGCCGTTCGTGTATGCAGCGATTGCGCTGTGGGGGCTGATTTCGGCGGCAGTTGCGCCGCTGCCGCTGGCAGCTAAGCTTGCGCTCGGTTTTGCGGTGATCGGCCTCGCGCTATGGCTGCCGAGCCGCTTCGGCAGCAAGGATCCGAACGCCAAGCCGCTCAGCCGCGAGGATTGGGATGCGATCGTCGCGATCTGCATCACTTGTTTCTTCGTGATCTTCTTCTGGATGGGCTTCGAGCAGGCCGGCGGCACGATGAACCTGTTCGCCGACCAGCAGACCGATCGCCACGCCTTCGGCTTCGAGATCCCGGCATCGTGGTTCCAGTCGATCAACCCGCTCGTGATCGTGTTGCTGGCGCCGGTGTTCTCGGCCTTCTGGACCAAGCTGGATCGATCGCGGTTCGCGCTGCCGGTTACCGCCAAACAGGCGCTCGGCATGATCGTGCTGGGTCTGGGTTTCATCGTGCTGGCGATCGCTCAGGCCCAAGCGCAGCAGACCGGAAAGGTCGGCCCGCATTGGCTGTTCATCGTCTATTTCCTGCACACGGTGGGTGAGTTGATGCTGTCGCCGGTCGGGCTGTCGATGGTCTCCAAGCTGGCGCCCGCGCGCTTTGCCGGACTGTTGATGGGGGGCTGGCTGCTCAGTTCGGCGGTTGCGAACTACCTCTCTGGCACGCTCGAGCATATGCTGCAGCGCTTTGATCTTCCGCTCTATTGGTTCCTCGTCGGCTCGTCGATCGGTGCGGGTCTGGTGCTGCTGGCGCTTACGCCGATGCTCAAGAAGCTGATGCACGGCCGCGGCTAAGGCGTCGGTCAAGGCTGCTGCGCGGGGCGGGTCGCGAGAGTGGCCCGCCCTTGTTGTTTCCGGGCGGCGCTCGCGGCCCGGCGCGTCATCACCTATAGTCCGCAGGGCAGGGTGCAAAACGAGGAAACTGGATGTCGATGTCGCTGCAACTTTTGATCGTGCTTGGCCTGATGGCGCTGAGCGCCTTCTTTTCGATTGCCGAGATCTCGCTCGCCAGCGCGCGCAAGATCAAGCTCCACGCGATTCTGGAAGGTGGTGAGCCGCGCGCCGGCGATGTGATCGGTCTGCAGGAGCGGCCCGGCTACTTCTTCACCGTGGTGCAGGTCGGGCTGAATACCGTTGCGATTCTCGGCGGCATCGTCGGCGAAGGTGCGCTGTCGCCAACGTTCGCACGCCTGATCCAGCTAGGCGGCGGCAGCGAGGAGCTCTCGTCCTCGCTTGGCTTTCTGATGTCTTTTGTCACCATTACCGCGCTGTTCATCCAGTTTGCCGATCTGATTCCAAAGCGCATTGCGATGGCCGATCCGGAGCGCTGGGCGATTCGCATCGTGCGGCCCATGCGTGTGCTGACCATTGTGCTGGCGCCGCTGGTGCTGATTTTCAACGGCGTCGCGAATCTGTTCTTCCGTGTCACCGGATTGCCGGCTGCACGCGAAGACCGCGTTACGACCGACGACATCGTGGCGATGGTCGATGCTGGGGCGGATTCCGGCGCCCTGCAGGGCAACGAACACCAGCTGATCGGCAACGTGCTTGGCTTTGGCGAACGCCCGGTCGCCGCTGCGATGACGCCGCGCGACAGCGTCGTCTTCCTCGATATCACCGAAGACGCGGCTACGCTGCGCGAGAAGCTGATGACCGGCCACGCCGAGGATTTCCTGGTGTGCCGCGAACGCATCGACGACGTGATCGGCTTCCTGGAACTACGCGATCTGATGCCGGTGCTTGCCGCCGGTGACATCGACAACCTTCCCGCGGTACTCAGTCACCTGGAACTACGCAAACCGCTGGTGGTGCCGGATGCGCTGAATCTTGCCGATATGCTCGAACGCTTCAAGGATGCGCGCAACGACTTCGCCGTAGTGGTCAACGAGTACGCGCTGGTGGTCGGTACCGTGACGCTGGATGATCTGGTGCATTGCCTGATGGACCGCATCGTCGCGCCGCAGTACGACCAGCAGATCGTGCAGCGTGGCCCAGGGTCATGGCTGGTCGACGGCATGACGCCGATCGGCGATGTGAAGGGTCTTATCGATGTCGAGTACGCACCGGGCGAAGAAGGCTACGACACCGCCGCCGGTTTCATGATGTACATGATGAAGCGCATCCCCAAGCGCGCTGAAGGCTTTGAGTTCGCCGGCCATCGCTTCGAGGCGGTCGATATCGACAATTTCAAGATCGACCAGGTCATGGTGACCCGTATCGAGTGAGGCGCGGGCCATGGCTGTATGCGCATTGTTGATCGAAACCCGCAGGGATTTTCGGTTCTGCATGACGACGTCGCGCGCACGGACTGGCACCTCGACCCGCGCGACGGCCGTGCCATGCTCGTCGCCGCACGAACCGGCCCACACGGGCCGACTGTGTCCCATTCCGACGACGCGGGGGCCAACTGGCAGGAGTCGGTGACCCCCTTTCCTGAAGGCGAAGGGCGGGTACTTCACCTCGACCTGGCATTGTGGGAATGCTGCCGGCAAATCAGGATGGCAAGCATCAGTGCAAGGTAGTGCATTTCAGCGTAGCGCAAGCCGCGTGTTTCATCAGGGAGCCAAGTGCGATGTTCAGGTCCGCCCCAGCATCGCACGCAGATTGGCCAGTTTCGCCTTTGCGTCCTCCTTCGATACCACGGCGTTCTTGTCTGGCCGTTTCACGCTGTCGGCACCCAGCTCTTCAATGAAGCGCGAGGGCTCAACCGTGTGCCATTCGCCCGCTACCTTGCGACGGTCACAGTAGGTGATCGTCAGGCTGCGCTGCGCGCGGGTTACGCCGACGTACATCAGGCGGCGCTCTTCCTCGACCTTATCCTCGTCAATGCTGCTCTGGTGTGGCAGCAGACCTTCTTCGACGCCGATCAGGAATACATGCGGCCACTCAAGGCCCTTGCTCGCATGCAGCGTCGCGAGCTGGACGCCGTCGAAATCCTCGTCTTCCTTGTCGAGCATCGAGATCAGCGCGATTGTCTGCGTCAGTTCGAGCAGGTTCTTGTTGTCTTCCTCGCCTTTGCGACCGAGCCAGCCGACAAAGTCGGAGACGTTGTTCCACTTGGTTTCCGCCTCGCGCTGCTCGCAGTGCTCGTAAAGCCAGGCTTCGTAGCCGATCGCGCGGATCAGGTCGTCGAGCACCTGTTTGGCAGGTTCGCGCTGTGCGCGGTATTCGATGTTGTTGATGAAGTTGCCGAACTCGCGCACTGCTTCGAGCTGGCGCAGCGGCACATGCTGCGCTGCGCCTTCCTCGAACGCTGCGGAGAAGAGGCCAATATGCCGCTTGCCGGCGTAGTTGCCGAGCGCTTCAAGCGTCGCGGGCCCGATGCCGCGGCGCGGTGTGGTCATCGAGCGGATGAAGGCGAGATCGTCGTCCCGGTTCAGCAGCAGGCGCAAGTAGCTGGTGATGTCCTTGATTTCGGCGCGGTCAAAGAAGCTTTGCCCACCGGAGATGACGTAGGGCACTTTGAAATTGCGCAGGGTCTGTTCGATCAGGCGCGCCTGATGGTTGCCGCGATACAGGATCGCGTAATCTCGCCAGTGCGTGCGGCATTCGAACTTGTGCGCTTGTAGCCGCTTGACCACTACCTCGGCTTCGTTTTCCGCATCGCGTGTGGCGAGAATATGGATCGGATCGCCGATGCCATGCTCGGACCAAAGCCGCTTTTCGAACATTTTCTCGTTGTTGGCGATCAGCGTGTTCGCGGCGGTCAGGATGCGGTTGGTGGAGCGGTAGTTCTGTTCCAGCTTGATCACGCGCAGGTTCGGATAGTCGCGTGCGAGTTGGTTGAGGTTTTCCACATCGGCGCCGCGCCAGGCGTAAATCGCCTGATCATCGTCGCCGACCGCGGTAAAGGCGCCGCGCACGCCGGCGATCTGGCGCAGTAGCTTGTACTGAGCGCGGTTGGTGTCCTGATATTCGTCGATCAGCAGATAGCGCAGCTTGTTCTGCCAGCGTTCGCGGGCCTCCGGGTGCTCGTCGAACAAGCGCACCGGCAGCGCGATCAGGTCATCGAAGTCCACCGCCTGGTAGGCGCGCAGGGTCTTCTCGTAGGCCGGGTAGAGTTTCGCCGCAGCGGCTTCGATCTCGTCGCTGGCGAGTTTTTCGGCTTCTTGCGGCGTGATCAGCGCGTTCTTCCAGCCCGAGATCGTCCAGTGGATCGCCTTGAGCATGGCCTTGTCGGCATTGGTCGCGAGGTCGGCAACGATCTGGTGTGTGTCGGAGGCGTCAAGGATCGAGAACTGCGGTTTGAGGCCTGCGAGCTTGGCTTCCTGCCGCACGATGCGCACACCCAGCGCATGGAAGGTGCATACCGTCAGCCCCTTTGATTCGCCGCCGTTGAGCAGGTGGCCGACGCGCTCCTGCATCTCTTTCGCGGCCTTGTTCGTGAAGGTGATCGCGGCGATGTTCTGCGCGCTCATGCCGCAGGTTTTCACGAGGTGTGCGATTTTGGCGGTGATGACGCGCGTCTTGCCCGAGCCGGCGCCGGCCAGCACGAGACAGGGACCATCAAGATATTTCGCCGCCTCGCGTTGCGGGGCGTTGAGGGTGGACAGCATTGGGATCGGGAACCGCAGGCGTGGAGGCGTGATTCTACCGGAGGCGGCGCGGCAAGCCGGGCGACGACGCGTCTGCTGCGGCGTTCCGGCGGCAGAGGGCGCTGTCGCTGGCGTTTGGTGCACGAAAAAGGGGCCGGGCAGTACCCGACCCCTTTGATCTCAGCGCCGGGCGTTTGCCCGGCACCGCATCAATCTTCGAACTGGACCATCGTGGCGGTCAGCAGGCCCGCATTGAGCGTGCCGCGGACTTCCACGATGCGGCCGTTCGCCAGTGCGCCGACGAGACCGTCCTTGAAGACCGTGGTATCGGTCGTCGCGACCTTCTGGCCGGCGACCTTGAAGTCGGTTGCCGAGACAAAGTCCGTGATCACGCCACGTACCTCGGCAATCGTCGGCAGGTCGCTGCGCTTGATCTCGATCTTGGTCGCGACCACCGTGCCACCGCTGACCGTACCGGTGACCTCGACCTTAACGCCGTTCGCGAGGTCGCTCGCGCTGCCGTTATCGAACACCGTGGCGTCGTTCCAGGTCACTACGACGGCGTTGAGTTCGAAGCGCTTCGCAGTGGCATCGAGTGCGTAGAGCAGGCCCTCCAGCCGCACACCCATGCCGGCATCCGGCACGAACTTCACTTCGCTGACCACCAGCACGCCGGCGCTGAAGCTGCCGCGCACGAGGATGCGCTTGCCGTTGGCGAGGTCATCAACGCTGGCGGCGCTACCGTTGGCGTTGGTGTACACCGTGGTGTCGGTGACATGGAAGATCATGTCGAAGCCCGTCAGCCGGAAGTTGCCGGTTGTAGCGTTGTAGCTATTAACCTTGCCGGGGAAGGTGCGCTTGCCACCGTCCGGCGTGGTGGAGAAAGTCAGCGAGCTCGCTTTGACGACGCCGGCATCGTAGGCTCCTTCGACATGAT
>JAJZLD010000218.1 GCA_021803785.1 Pseudomonadota bacterium
CTTCACCCATTGGGTGAGTATGCCAAGCACTCCCAACTGCGCGCCACTGCTGGCGTTTCAACCCATCGGAGGGCTTGAAATGCCGGATCTAGGTTCAAAGGGGCTGTTCACGCGGCGCACCTTGTGGTCATATCCTGACTTTTGGGTGAAATCAGGATCAGGCGCATGTGACTGCGGGAAGACCAGTTTGAGCGGATAGCAGAACAGTTGCCTGACAAAGCCAGCGATCCGGGACGTACGGCGGCGAACAATCGGCTATTCGTCGAAGCGGTGTTGTCGATTGCCCGCACCTGCAGTGATCTGCGCCACCCAAGCGAACAGCGCGTCGAGGTCGTAGTCGCCGCTGTGGGGGATGCCCCAGGGCAGCGCGAAGTCGACATCGAGCCCTTTGTTCTGCAGGGCGAGCGCCAGCATGGCGGGAATCGCGAACGAAGTGTCGCGGTCGCTTGCGCCGTGGCGGATTCGCCAGTGCTTGGCTGGCGTGGCGCCGGGGACGCCGAGGTAGCTCATCGGGTTCATCATGCGCACCGTCTGCGCATCGGCACGTATTGAGCCGGCGACGCGGCTGTGCGCGAACGAGAAGTCGGTGAAATGGCGTGCCTTGACCTGTTCGGTGCCGAAGAGGTCGTTCTCGCCGCTGCCGAGGTCCACCGCGTCGAACGCGGGTGGCGTTTTCTGGCGAGCCATGCCGCGTACGTAGGCGGCGAAGTCGATGTCACGCACGGTGGCGTCTTCCAACTTTACACCGGGCGCCGAGCCGACTGGCTGGCCGGCTGCGTGGGCCTGCTGGGCCGATGCAATCAGCAGTCGCTTCACATAGTCCTTGAATGTGCCGTTGCCGTCGGCATCGAGCGTCAGCGCGCGCCCGTCGGGGCTGCGCAGCGCGAGGCTGTTGAGGTACTCCGGGAACTGCGTCTTCAGCGCACTGGAGAGCGCCACCTGGTCCGGCGTAAGGGTGCCAGCGACTTCCTTGCGCTCGACCTTGAAGTCGAGCATGGCGATCGAGATGGCCTTGTAGTCATTCACGCCCTGGAATTGCCATTCGTAGGCCGCGTCGGCGTGTTCGAGATTTGTGATCGGGCAGTAGGCCGAGACGGCGAAGATGTCGTCGCGTGCCGGGGCGGCGCCCAGTGCGCGCAGGGCGGCGTCGTAGTCGGCGCTGTTGCCGCTAGCGCCCAGCAGGGCGGACAGTGCGCCGCCAGCGCTGGTGCCGTTTGAGATGATGCGCTCGGCGCTGCCCGGCATGCGGGCGTCGTTGAAGCGCAAGTAGCGTACCGCCGCTTTCAGATCGACGATGGCGGCGGGTGCCTTGCCGGTGTAGCGGCCGTCGGTGCCCTGGCTGGTGCGGCCTCGCGCGCCCGGTGCGGCTACGACATAGCCACGCAGCAGGGCTTCGGCGATGGTGTTCGGGCGGTTGGGCGGGCCGGGCATTTTGGCGCCGTCGAGCGATCCCGGTGGCGCGGGCATGTATCCGCCGACCTGATTGGGCAGGAAGATCGGCGCGGTGTCGGCAGAGAAGGCGCCGATCCGTTCGCCCTGGAAGTAGGCGTCCGGCACGTAGATGTTCATCGCCTGATGGCTCGCGTCGACCGGTTTTGCGACGTAGACGATGTTCTCGTAGGCGCGCACGACGACGCGCTGGCCGCGCAGTTCGACTTCCCGCCTCACATAGTGATCGGCATTGAATACCAAGTCCGATGCGGCAGGGGCCGCGTGGGCGGCATTGAGACTGATCGCGCCAGCGGTGGCGGCAGTGGTGAGCAGGCTCCGTAGGCTCATGGGGTACTCCAACGCGTGGCCGGTAAGGGAACAGCCAATGCTCTCAGAATGCCGGCTGGCTGGCCACGGCGCGTCACACCTTGCAATGAGTGTGTGGCGCGAACCGCCTGATGAGGCACGGGGCGCGCCGACTGACCCGTAGATCAGACCCGATCGCGCACGATCAGGTAGGCGCCTGCGACGAGCAGCGCCGCGCCCAAGAGTGAGGGCAGCTCGAGCCGCGAAATGGGGTTGTCAGCCTTCATGGCGTCGGCGGCGAGGCCGGCGAGCAGCTGGCTTGCAACCAGCACCGAGATCGTCGCGGCGGCGCCGACCCGCTGGTAGCCCATGATGCCGGCGAACACGAAGTAGGAGCCGAGCAGGCCCGGCACCAGCCACCACCACCGTGCAGCGCCGAGCGCTTCGGTGATGCCGGCGATGCCGTTGCGCGCTAGCAAGGTGCTCACCAGCAGCGCCAGCCCGACCGCTGAGTTCGCGACCAGCGTGATGACGATGGTGGAGACCGACTGCGTGATCCGCACCATCAACAGGTTCTGGATCACCAGTGCGGCGCCTGCGGCGGCGAGCATGGCGAGGGTGAGGGAGGCGTTCATCGTCGTCGGCCGGCTGCGCGTTCAGCCATCTACTGGCTGCGCGGGCGTGTCGAGCAGCAGTTGGTAGAACGCGAGATCCAGCCAGCGGCCGAATTTGAAGCCGACCTCCGGCAGGGTGCCGACATGCTTGAAGCCGAGCCGCTGATGCAACGCGATGCTCGCTGCGTTGGAGGCGTCGATGCCGCCGATCATCGCGTGCACGCCGTTGCGACGCGCGGCGGCGATCAGCGCCTGCATCACCTCCGGCCCGAGGCCCTTGCCGCGGTGATCTTTATGCACATACACCGAGTGCTCGACGCTGTACTTGTAGGCCGGCCAGGCGCGGAAGGTGCCGTAGCTGCCGAAGGCGAGCAGGCGGCCCTCAGTATCCTCGATACCAAGCACCGGAAAGCCGCCTTTTCGCTTGGTTTCGAACCAGGTGACCATGCTTTCGCGCGGGCGGGGCGTGTAGTCGTACAGCGCGGTCGAGTTGACGATGGCCTCGTTGAAGATCGCGAGGATCGCGTCCGCGTGGCGCTCGAACGTGCAATCGATCAGGGTGTGCGTACTCATGATGCGGATCTCGTCGCGGGTGTCGGCTGTGGGGTGCTGGTGCTCAGCGCCAGCAGATAGCGGGCGTCTTGCTTGCCCAGGTTGTGGAATACGACGCGGTGGCCCAGCGTCATCGCGAGGCAGTCGCCGGCTTCGAGTTGCCAGTGTTGATCGCCTGCGGTGATCGCCATCACGCCTTCGAGGAGCCAGAGCTGCTGGTGGATCACGATGCTGCGTGTCGGGTTGTCGAAGCTGACCCGCTGGCCGGCCGGAAAGCGCAGCTCCACCAGCTCGATCGGCGAAGGCCAGCCGGCGGGTGAGAGCTGCCGGCGCACATAGCCGGAGCCGGGGTCGGTCCACACCGGCTGATCGGCCTGCCGCGCAATCGGCTGCGGTGCGGGCGAGGGCGCGTCGGGTGCGAGCAGCGTCGGCAGCGACACGCCCAGCGCATCGGCCAGCTTGTTCAGCACGGCGGCGGTGGGGCTGGTTTCCTGCCGCTCGATCAACGAAATCATCGAGCGGCTCACGCTGCTCAGTTCGGCGAGCTGATCCAGCGTCAAGCCGCGCGCTTTGCGCAGGGCGCGGACGCGGGCGGAAAGGAGAGCATCAAAATTCATCCTTCCAGTATATTGGAAAGCTGCTCCATATAGATCAAGCCGCGTTCTAGGTGGGGTTCAGCGTGAAAGAAATGGGGGCCGAGGCGACAGCAATCCTGACCGGTGAAGGTCATGAGACGAGATGACTGGCGGATCAGGCGCTGGCTGGGGCGATGAAGCCGAACTTGGTCAGGGCCTTGATCCAGCGAGAGGCGTTGCGCTCGGATTGCAGCTCGGCCAGCAGCCTGGCATCAAAGCGAGCGATCCTGGTTTCAATCTCCTCGATATGGCGCATCAACTCGTCGAGGACGAAGCGGTGGCTGGCGGTGAGCTCACCTTGCAGGGCGTCGAAGATTTCCTCCCGGCTGGCTTTGAGTCGCCGACTGGCGAGTGTGACCACCTCGTCAGGCGCTTGTCCGGCAATGATCGCCTTGAGCATGGCGCGCGCAGACGGGCCGTGCAGATCGCTGACCACCACACCGAGGCGAACGCCACTGTCGGTCAACACCTTGTGCAGCCGGTTTTTCTCGCTGGCCAGTTGGCCCACCAGTTTCTGCCGCTGGCGAGCAATCAGGCGCAACTCCCGCAGTTTCGCTGGCGGCACAAACGAGCCGCGCAGCAATCCCGCGCGTGCCAGTGTCGCCAGCCAGTGAGCATCCGCGACGTCCGTCTTGCGCCCGGGCACATGCTTGACGTGCCGGGCATTGACCACCTTGGCACGAATGCCCACCGCCTCCAGCGCCGCATAGGGGCTCTTCCAGTAGATGCCGGTGCTCTCCATCACGACCTCATCGGGACGCAGCGAGGCAACCCACTCGGCCAGCGCTCGGCGATCCCGTTTGAACGCACCGAATTGCCGCTGCTCGATGCGCGTCGTGCCATCTGCTTCCTCGATCAACGCACAGGCCGTCACCTGCGCCTGATGAACGTCGAGGCCGACCACGCGCTTGTACAACGCGACAAGTTCCATACCGCCTCCTGTCGATTTAGACTCAAGGGCGGAAGGTGGCTGGTGCCAAGACTGAATGAGCCTGAAGGCGACAAGTCGCCTACGGCCGGTTTAGCGTGCGCTCTCAGTGGAAGCAATCCAGGGTGCGACTCAGTCCGGCAGGTCACGTTAGGTGCGGGGTCCGGCCTCCAAAAACTATCACGACCTCTACCGGCCTCCTTCTACCCCAAAGTCTCTTTCATCTTCAGGGGTGGTGCCAGCCATCATGATCGTTAGGAGGAGGATTCGCGAACCGGTGCATGCTCACCTCGCACTGACAGGTAAACTATAATGAAACGTTCGCAGGCAACCCGCGTGAGTAGCCGCGTTCGATGGCATCGCTATTGAACTTTGCCTTCAAGGCCGTGCAGCAACGAATCAGGGCGGGCAACAATCTGCCTTGTCGCGCTTGATCTGGATGGTACGTCGATCGACGGCCGCATGCAGATCGGCCCCGAATCGGGTGCGTCAATCACTGCTCTGAGTATGCGCGGTGTTGGCGTGATGCCGGTGACCGGTCGTTACTACGCTGCTGCGGCGCCTCAGCCGCCATCGCGCGCTCGGTCTTGAACTGCCTGTCATCAGCTGCAACGGCACCCGCATGTACGACGGCGTGTGCCCCCTTGTCGCGCACGCAGTCACCGCTCCTCCGCCGCAAGATCCGCGAGAGCGGCATCCACGCTTTGATGTCCATCCGCGGCGCCATTGCCCGCGAGCGCATCGAACCGCGCTTCGAGAGCTTGCGGAAGTGGATCGAAATACTGCACACGTCGCCAGACCGTGCAGCCTTTCAGCAAGTCGCCCGTTTCGAGGATTTGACGGTCACCGCTAAAATTGACTGGCGGTTTGCCCTTGCGGATCCGATCCCGGAGTTCTTGGTTGAACTCGTTACGCAGGTTCAGCGTGAAATGCGTAGCGTGCGAATGGTCAGGCTGCAACCGCGTGGATCTCGTGCAAGGTGCGGCTACATCACACACACGATCCAACGGTTTATCGCCTGTCGCCGCTGGCTACATACCACCTGCCTAGGCGGTAAAGCCGGAGGTGTGTCGATCAGTTTGATCGCGCTGGTGCCCATTTTTGGGTTCATCGCGCCTTTCCGGGAAAGGCGGCCTTGATCTTCAGGAAGAAATAGGCTGAGTCGCGGAAACCGTAGGCCATGCGCTTGATGACCTTGATCCGGTTATTGACGCCC